>CAIWVT010000564.1 GCA_903916135.1 uncultured bacterium | reverse complement strand
TCTTCACCCTGACCAAGTACCCATGCAAGTGCGATTTGAGCCTTTGTGCAATCTTTTATCTTTGAAAGTTCATCCAGTTTGTTGAGGAGGTTCAAGTTGGTTTTTAAATTTTCTCCTTGGAAACGTGGATGATTCTGACGGTAGTCACCATCAATAAAATCTTCATTATTCCTGAATCTGCCGGTAAGGAAACCTCGACCGAGCGGACTATATGGAACAAACCCGATTCCAAGCTCACGACATACAGCAAGAATTTCAGTCTCCACATCGCGTGACCATAAGGAATACTCTGTTTGCAATGCTGTTATTTTATGAATTTTGTGGGCACGTCTAATCGTTGCAGGACTTGCTTCAGAAAGTCCGATATATCTCACCTTACCTTCTTTAACAAGCTTAGCCATTGCTTCAACCGTCTCTTCAATAGGAGTATCCGGGTCAACCCTGTGCTGGTAATAAAGGTCGATGGTATTTACATCAAGCCTTTTCAAACTGGCTTCGCAAGAAGATTTGATGTATTCTGGTTTGCCATTCACTCCCAAAAACTCCCCTTTAGCATTTCTTACATTTCCGAATTTTGTTGCAAGAAATACCTTGTTCCGTTTTCCTTTCAATGCTTTACCAACAAGCTCCTCATTTATGCCTAAACCGTATATATCGGCAGTATCAAGAAAATTGACACCAAGCTCTATTGCACGAAGGATGGTAGCAATAGATTCAACATCATCACCTTTCCCATAAAATTCCGACATACCCATACAGCCAAGACCAATTGAGGATACAATGGGTCCATTTTTACCTAAAATTCTATTTTTCATAGTATTAATAAATTAAAAGTTGAGATATTGTAAAAGAAACTCAAAGTGATCATCTTGTCCTGTCATTTGGAACTAACCCACAATCTGTTTAATTTGACTCCCACCCTTTGACCTGTTTTCGACAATAACAACATCCGGTTTCTTATTGTACAAATGTACTTTTTCTTTATTTCATTATCAGCAAAGCAAGCGTTAGTAACAATGAGAAAAGATCATTTATTGTTGTTTTCAGTGATGGTTGTCAATTGATCTGAAAACCATGATACAAACGTAATTCACCGGGGAAAAATTTTTCATTTTTAGAATGGTTAAACATTATTTGTGTCTTTTGACGGTCTATATTTACATTTTGGCAGGTAAACTTTGTCCTTCATCAAAACCTAATTTTTAAATGTATCACGCATGAAGAAAACAATCTTGACGATCGCATTGATGCAATTTATTTTTTGTAGTCACGCACAATTAAACCTTGATCAGTGCCAGGAAAAAAGTAATGCCAATTATCCGCTTATCAAACAATATGATTTGATTTCAAAATCAACGGAATATACCAGTTCAAACGTCAACAAAGCATACCTGCCTCAGGTAAGCGTAACAGGTATAGGCGCATATTTCATAAGCGGACTTCCTTCTATTTCACTGCCCGGGGCTCCGTCGAAAGAGTCGAATAATTTCAAATTCATTGGTATTGTCATAGCAGAAGGGGTTTATCACATTGTTCCTGTTGGTTCTCTTTGGGTTCTTTATGGCTTTCTGTCTATATATCTCTTTGCCATTCTGGGCTTTGGACTGCTCATGTCAACGTATTCGTCGACACAGCAGCAGGCTATGTCGCTGTCTTTTCACTGCCATTGAAAGCATGCCCCCATGGGCACAGTGGGTTGCGCGTTTCAATCCCGTAATGTCGTTTATTGAAGTCATGCGCATGGTCGTGCTTAAAGGCAGCGGCTTTGCCGATATTAAAAAGCAACTCTTTACTGTCAGCGCTATGGCCGTATTCTTCAATGCCTGGGCAATCATAAATTAC
>CAIWVT010000563.1 GCA_903916135.1 uncultured bacterium | reverse complement strand
GGGCGATTTCAACACAGTTTCCGGTTCTGCCCACACTTATTTCTGGAAAATGCCCGTGGAAGACAATGGCTTCATGCTGCTTCAAACCGCGGCGCGGCAAACGGCTTTTTTGCATGTGAACTGCCCTTGCGCAGATATAATTTAACTAAATTTTGTATTAAAAACGAAATATTAGACTGTACAACGAGCTAAACAGGCTAATCGGCGATGTAAACAAAGAATTAGACAAAAGCTTATAAAGATGGACGCAACAGCGGCAGAGCGTACCGCCGAACGAGAACTCTTCAGCCCTGAAAGGGCATTATACACTAACGCAGGGTGAAGCCCTGCAGTTAATGTCACATCTACGAACTCATCAGCCATGAAAGGGCGCCATACATTAGTCCAGTGTGAAGCCCTGCGCGATATAGTACAGAATCTGTTATGCGAAGTTTGCAACTTCGCATTCATTAATTTGTAGTTTGCAAAACTACATGGCAACAAAGTAGTTGCAAACTACTTTTTACTTGGTTCGAAGTTGCAAACTTCGAACAACGGAGGTTAGCGCCGAACTTGATATCAATTTACAAATGATTGCAAATCATCTCTGTTCAGTCCACTTATTTTTGCCAATAATAAACGATCATAAGTACCTTCTATAGATTTAGTCATATCCTCAATTGCCTGTTTCATTCTATTTTCTTTCCTTTCTATCTCCAATTGTGCTGCAATGTAACTTTTACCTTCTGCAACTATAAGAATAAAGCCTTTTATATCAGGGCTGAGTTTCTTTTTTTTGCTTTCTTTTTCTATCACCGGACTTAAAATTTTGATTAGATATTCGTAAAAAATAATGCGGTCGTGGAAGTTATTGGGCATGATGTTAAGGAACTCCGTTTTACAAACATCACATACTACAATATCGCACATGACATTCAGCTTTTCGTTTTTTTCTTCTCTTACAATTGTAACCGGTTGCATGGCATTACATACTTCACATTCAGCAATTTTGCGAAATTTTAAAAGTTTAGCCTGTTTTTTTGTTTCACTATCTTCTATAGCTTTGATACCGTCAAGATAAAAATGTATGTTTTCCTTAAACTCATCCAAAAATTTTAATTTTTGTTTTGCTTCAGGATCAGCAAATCCTGATTGCTCCAAATCCATAATGCACCGTTTATGGTATTTTATCAGTTCTAAAGTTTCGCGGGTTAGAGGAGTTGAGTATTCCGGTAAATAATTCATGGCTTAATTTTTTTAGTGATTTTCTTTTTCTTTTTTATATTTTTTAAACGGGATTTAATAATAGGACAGGCAGAGTTTGTCGCCGAACGGGATGCTTTGGCGGACTATAGCTTCAAGCCAACGGGTTCCAGCCCTCTCTCTGTCCTTTTAGCCCTGAAAGGGCATTATACACTAACGCAGGGTGAAGCCCTGCAGTTAATGTCACATCTACGAACTCATCAGCCCTGAAAGGGCGTAATATAAGAAATGAAGCAGATGTTCGTACAGAATCAGTCCCATACATATCTCTCATCATATTCCACATTATACTTTTTAAGAAATGCCCTGTACTCCTCCTGAAAAGTCTTATGGTTATGATGCTCCTTTTGATTATTGATATACTTGATAACCACTTCGATTTCGGTAGGATTTACGGAGAAGGCACCATAGCCATCCTGCCAATAGAAAATGTTGTATTCCTCTCCTTTGGTTTTTATCCATTTTGAAGAATACGATTTCACTTCTTCCAACAGTTTCATCAAAGCTATCTTTTTCGAGAGCATGCACAGAATATGGACATGATCTGTGGTGCCACCTATTTTGATAGAATGACATTCCAGATTATTACAGATACCACCTAAATATGCGTGAAGCTCGTTTTCTATAGGTTCTGTTATCAAGTTTTGGCGATGTTTTGTACTGAATACGATGTGTAGATAATTTTTTACTAATGATTGTCCCATGGTTATATATGTATTACGCCCTTTCAGGGCTGTGTTTTTTTCGTTCATTATAATAGCACAGGGCTTACACCCTGTGTTAGTATATATCGCCCTTACAGGGCTATGCTATAGTATTCAAACTTAACCCTCAGGATAGTAGCGAAGGAGGCATAGCCTACCGCCGAACGGGTTTTTTAATCCCGAAGGGATGACAGTATTATAATACGAATACAACGGCTATCACGAACCCCGAAGGGGTGACATAAATAATATCACCCATTCAGGGTTTTAGGCAAAAGCCTTAAAGGATTAAGCGACGGAGGCATAGCCTGCCGCCGAACAGAGAAAAATGAAAGCCCTATTCGCTTTCTTTTACATTAAAAGCATACGTGAGAACTAGGAATTTGTCAATTACATTGACTGCAATTGGTTCCAAATTATCATTATATTGCTCTCTTGATAATGTTTCATCCTCTTCCAAACTATCATTTCCATTAAATGGAAAATCTTCGTTACAAGTGTCAAACCAATTTTCAAAATGGTTTACATCGGTGATTGTTGTTCCTTCTTCAGCATCAATAGGATACTTTACGGTTACATAACGTGTTTTCATACTAATTAAGTTTTAAGTTATTAATTTATGTTTTCTTCAAAATTTACTTTGGGTAATGTTTCTATTATCTCCACCGTCTGAACACTCACATTAATGATGCTCAGCAACAAATCTAATATATAACGTGGGTTGCCGACTTCGGCTGCCCAATCGTTGGGGTTGTTGCGGATGCCGCTTTCTTTGTGGGTGGTGATTTGGTAGCGTTCCATAATCCATTCGATGGCGGATTTGCCATTGACCACATATTCGTAGGCTTTCGCGGGGATGTTTTCGATGGTATTGGTCCGAATTATATTGGAACCTTAATTGGATTCTGTCCATAACAAGGTTTCAGCATTTTTTTTCCAATCATCCTTCAATTCATTATTGGCAAGATATTCTTTCATTTTAGATATCAAGCCACTTCTATTGTTTGCAATTTTATCATCGAGTATATCATGGGGTAGAATGCCCAACCATTTAACATAATTTAATTTATCTTGCCCGATGTCGTAGAAAAGCTTCTTTATTGCTGTACTTATACATGAATTAATATTAAGGGTTTTGTCTAAAACCATTAAAGGACCTCGAGCACAATTAAGAGTGTACGAGTTTATTATAGAATCGCCAATAAATGGTGTTAAACGTATCAACGAGTTTCCAATTGCTATAGTATTTGCATATCCAAGTTCATTTTTAATGTAATCTGGGTAATCATTTGTAATATCATCAAGCACTCCAGAAGATATCTTTGATTTTGTAGCAAATCCATTAAATAGCATGTTTTGCATTAAAAATGCAGCAATTTCAATTGCAGAATCAATATATCCAAAGTAAATCCCTTTTTGAATAATAAGGAAACCATCTGAACCAAATTGAGTTATTTTAAGATAATCATTTTTTTTTGCAACTTCGCATATTAATTCCGTAAGTTTTATTACAGACTTTTTAGCAAGATTTCTATCCTGTTTATATTTATCTGAAAAACCTTCAATGTCAATATAAATCGCCCAGTCAAACACTGCGGGAGTTTCCATTGAAAGTATATTAGTTTTAAAATCAAATGAAAACTCCTTATTTAAATAATTTTGACTAAAAGAATCCAATTCATTTTCATCAAAATAACATGTTGAGATTTTATTTAAAGGAATAATAAAGAATCGAAGCGGATCTGACGGATAACCGTCAATGCCAAGTAAAATATACACAGGAAAATTTAGTTTCTCTGCATATCCATTGAAACCGTTAATTAGGTATTCTTTAGCCCATGTAATATAACCGTTATTAAAATTTTCCAGCCATACACATACTATAGCAAAGCATTTACTTTCCCCTGTATTCATGCTGCAACAAATCTTAAATTTAGAGACTAATTCTGTATTGGCATATATATCGTTCACAAGGTTATCACTTTGCCATTCCTCGAAGGAATAGATATTCTGATTGAACTTATCTACTATCCATTTTTCAAAATCATTGTCATTATTCATGTTTTTGTTTAATAAGTGATCCATTTCTTTTTATTTATTTCACTGTTCCCAACCAATCTTTAATTCCTGCCCAACCTTTATTCTTATATGTATTATTGGGAGCGGCTGGTATATCATCTGGCTTTTCACCAGATTTACAGTACTCATTCCATTCTTTACCACTTTTAAGATTTAATTTGTGTACGAAATATTTGGCTTCTTCAAAATTACGATAGTCTCTATTGTAAAATGAGATTGTGCCTGTCCCCAACCAGTCGCCCCAACTAATCCAATTTTCTTTATATATTTTATTTGGATTGCTTGGTATAGTATGAGGTTTTTTTCCAGACTTACAGTATATCATCCATTCACCAAAACTTCTAAGTTTTAATCCTTGTACAATTGCCTTCGCCTCATTAAAAGAGTTAAATTCTCTTAGGTGGTAAGCAATTACACCATTTCCCAACCAGTCTCCATAACCTACCCAGCCTTTATTTTTGTATGTTACATGAGGTGAACTAGAAATAAATTTAGGCTTTTTTTCTGATTTACAGTAAAGTTCCCATTCATTGACATTTTTAAGTTTTAGTTTATGAACAAAAGCTTTAGCTTTATCAAAAGAACAATAATCTCTAAGAGCGAAAGCAATAACTTCAGTTCCTAGCCAATCTCCCCAACTAACCCATTCTTTACCATATGTTCGATCTGGATTGGCTGGAATATCATCTGGTTTTATACCAGATTTACAATATTTCCTCCAACTATGATTATTCCTAAAGTTTAGACCATGTACAAATATTCTTGCTTCTTTAAATGATAGGTATTCTTTAAGGAAATTGGCAATTGCGCCAGTACCAATCCAATCCCCATAACCAATCCAACCTTTATGCTTGTAAATTATTTCAGGAGCAGAGGGTATATCATGAGGTTTTTTTTCAGAGATAATATAATTTCTCCATTCTGTACTACTTTTTAACCTTAATTGATTAACAAACTTTTTTGCCTCTTCAAAAGTCCTCCAATTTACCTTCGCAACCCTTTCCCATATCTTAGCATTTATAGAACCGGCAAAACTGCTTAAATCTAAATTCATTCCCAAAGGAATTGTTCCATCAATTACTATTTTTCTACCTCCGTTAGTCCTACCTTCTTTTGTAATCCTGAATTCTTCTGCAATACCTTCGTCTTGTGTTGAAAGGGCAGCTATTATTCTGGCTACTTGTTTAAAGGGTGTGGATTCGGTAAACTCCTCAAGGCTTACATCATCGGGTACAATAAGAGGCAACATAATATAGCCATACTGTTTGCCTGCAAAGGGTCGCAATGCCCTGCCGGTTGCCTGCACAATATCTATGGTGCTTTGCTTGGGGTCGGCAAACAACACACAATCAATAGCAGGCACATCCACTCCTTCGGTCAGACATCGGGCATTGGTCATCAAAGCCAATGGTTCATTGGCAAAATCTTGTAAAAGCATGGCTCTTTCTCCTGCAGATTTCTTGCTTGAAATATGGCTGCATGAAAGCTGTATATCATCAAAACCCTCCTGATTTAATTTCTTATTCAACTCCGAAAAATCATCAGCACTCTTAATGCTTCTGTGAAAAGATATGGCGTGTTTGATACCATACTTTTCTGTGGCTTTCCGCAATGCAATGGCTGCTGCAAAAGATTGTGCATCCTGTTCCTCAATTTTGGTGTCTTTGTCGGATATTAATTTATTTTTGGCGATCAGTTGCTTTATCTCTTCATTGGTCACACTGATAGTAAGCACCTTGTAATCGCTGATAATGGGCGGTTCGGAATGAATGGCATCTTTGAAACTGAGTTGGTAAAACATGTCTCCATAGATTTCGTCGTCGTCCATGCTATACACTTCATCTTCATTGCCTCGTATCACTCTTTCGGTGGCAGTCATAAAAATACGCTTCCCAATTTTTATGTTTTTGTCAGAAAGCAATGTGCCAAATGTTTTTGATTTCACACCCACCGTTTTATGAGCCTCGTCAAGAATAGCCAAATCAAATGTAATTCCACTTTCCCTTGAAGCCTGTGCCAGTTTGTCGCTACTCTGATAAGTAGTAAAAACTACTTTTCTACCTTCATAATTTTGAGATAAAAAAGAACTTATTGCCAAAACATCAGTCGTGGTCGGAATTCCCATCGAATACGTATCTGATACAAATTCATCTTTTTCCAGATTAGCTGTAGAATCATCGCTACATATCACCAACCATTCAGGTCTGGGTTCTTCTTTGTGGGCAAGGAACTCCCTTGTCCAATCCCCAAGAGTTTGTTTGATTAATGCCAGGCTGGGTACTGCTACAACTATTGTTTTGGCTCCCAATTGCTGAGCAATCCAAAATGCAGTCAAACTTTTTCCTGTACCGCATGGCATAATCAATCGCCCTCTAGTTGCAGCATCATAGATGTAATGTTTCTTAGCTTCATGAATAGCTTTCTTCTGATGTGGTCTTGGAGTTTTTGGTAGCGGTCTAACGGATTGCCCTTTTAACTTCCTATGGATATTTGTCCAATCCTCTCTGGTTAATCCAAGCCAAAAATCCAGTCCTATTTCAGTATAGTTTTCACCTAATAGTTTCTTTTTTCTTACTCCTTTTTCACCTGTATGCACCAGCAATGCAAGAGAAATGTTTTTGCAATAGTTGTTGGCAAGATTTCCAAATGTTGAAAGTTCTTTATAGTTAGGTGGTTGATTTTGTCCTTTAAATTTGCATTGAATTGCCCAATACTCACCACTAAATGTTTCTGCAACTATGTCAATCCCTTCATCTGTATTAGGCAGATTGAGTTTCTCTCTTATTTCTTTTGGGATGTTCTCATTATGAAGCCAGACATTCTTTAGAATAGAACTATATTCAGGTTTTGTAGTAAGTATGAGTTGAGTTAAACTCTCGAAAACATGTCCCTTTTCATTTGCTGAAAGGGAATTTGCATAGGAGAAAAACGTATCCCATGAATTAAATTCTAAAAGTTTTTTTGTGATAGATTTCATGTTTTATTCAGAATTTTATGCTGTTTGAGGAATTACTGATTCATTGGTATTACAAATAGTGTGATGTGTTTATTCAAGTGAAGTCTTGCTTTTGAGTTTCGTTTCATAAAAAAACGCTATCTTAAATTTCAGTACAAAGATAAACATATTTCTTAACCCTTTACCTAAATAAAAATTTCCTATCAAAAAAGTTTATGCTCCTATCCAGAATCTTTATGCTATCATCAAAAAAGTTTATGCTATCATCCATTTTTTGTTTGTTGTGGTTTCCTTATTAACAAATACCATAAAAGAAGTTTATGACGTCATAAAAGAAGTTTATGATACCATAAAAGAAGCTTATAGCGTCATCCCCTTGTTGAATGACGCTATAAAAAATTTTAAGACGCCATAAAAAGAGTGTAAGACGCCATAAAATAAGCTTAAGACGTCAAAAAATATTTTTTGACGTAATCACCGTTTTTATGACGGCATAAAAAAAGTTTTTGATACCATAAAATAAGTTTAAGGCGCCATAAAAAAGTTTTTGATACCCAAAAAAAGTTTATGACGGCTAAAAACAAGTTTATGACGCCATAAAAAAGTTTATGACGCCATACAGCAAGAATAAGACGCCATAAAATTATTTTAAGACGCTATAAAATAATTTTATCACATCTTTAGGTTTTTTAGCACCTAAATAAAAAAAAGCGCTACCTATTGAAGATAGCGCTTTTTGGTTTTAAATGGTTAAATATGCATTATCGTAAAAATCTTGTTTTGTTGGTGAAGCCTTCCCTTTGAGCGAAGGCTTCACTATTAGTTTGCCTCAAAAAGGATGAGGCAATCTAATCAGGATGCAAACTTAGAAGAACTGCTCCCGTTCGGCAGAAGTTCCATCTCTGTCGCCCTTATCCTTTTAGGCTCTGCCTAATTTCGGTCCCGCCCTTTGTAGGGGCAGCCTGTCCCGTACACGAACTTGTCCCGCACACGAATCTGTCCCGTACATGAAATGTCGGGAGCAACTTGTGGTAAAAAAATCTTCAAAATCCCGAAAATCAAATCTCGAAACCCGAAAATCAAATCTCGTTTCCCGAAAATCAAATCTCGTTTCCCGAAAATCAAATCTCGTTTCCCGAAAATCAAATCTCGAACTGCGAATTTTAAATCTCGTTTCGCGAAAATCAAATCCTCTATGACATAAATACAGTTCACTATGACAAAATGGCAGTCCTCTTCCCCGAAAATCAAAAATAATCTGCGAAAATCAAATCTCGTTCCGCGAAAATCAAATCTCGTTTCCCGAAAATCAAATCTCGTTTCCCGAAAATTAAAACTCGTTTCCCGAAAATCAAAAATTATTTGCGAAAATCAAACATCGCATCGCGAAAATCAAAAATAGAAGTCGAAAATCAAAAATTGTTAGCGTATCTTATTTAATATCAACACTTATATTTCAGAATTGCCAATCCCGTTCGGCTTAGGCTGTGCCTAAATCGTAGGTATTCTTATAGGCTCTGCCTATGCCATCAAGTCGGAGTGCGACTCCAAGTCGCGCCCCGACTAAAATTATTGTGCTCTATTATGTCCCTGCCTGACTGCTGTCATGCTGGCTGGTATTGTGGTGAGTCCAAGTCACGCCCGTTCGGCGGTAGGCTCTGCCTCCGTCGTCTTTATCCTTTTAGGCTACATCCTAAATCAAGTTAGTGAAGCTTTCACTTTGAGTGAAGGCTTCACTATTAGTTTGCCTCAAAAACAATGAGGCAATCTAATCAGGATGCAAACTTAGAAGAACTGCCTATCGTAGCAGCAGAACAATACCGATGTATTTGTGTTCAATACCGCTTAGTTCCACCACCTTAAACTTATAAACATACATGCCTTCCATACACACCTTGTCCTTGCCATCCATTTTTCCATTCCATCCCTTTTCGGGGTCGTTGGTATAGAAAATCTTTTCGCCCCAGCGGTCATAGATATATAATTCAAATTCATCGGTTTTATATCCCATGCCTTTGCCATTGAAGTTATCGTTTAAAATATCGTAAGTTGGAGTAAATGTGTTGGGAATATAGAAGGTAAATGCTTCCCTGACAAGTATATATTTTATAATTGTATCAACACATTCACCATTTTGCACCACAAGGGTAACAGGATAACTTCCCGGTTCATCATAGGTATGTTCAGGAAACTGTTCAAAGGATAGATTGCTGTGCGGGTCACCAAAAGACCATATCCATTCGTAAGCATTTGTTGACTCATCATAAAAATGTATCAGCGGAAGGTTCATATCTGTCATCGCAGGGTCAGCATAAAAGTCAGCGATGGGTGGAGTCAATACGTGGATTATATCTTGACCAAAAGCTGTACAACCGGAAGCCGAAACGCCTGAAAGCGTTACGATGAAATCGCCGGAATTAGTATAGGTGTAAGTAGGGGAAGTTTCGTTTGAGACATCTGTGGTTGTGGATGGGTCGCCAAAATCCCAATGTAGTGTGGTGGTGTCTGTTGTTCCATCATAATTATAGTTGAACTGCACAGTTAATGGAGCACACCCTTCATTGGGCAAAGAGGTGAAATTCAATACGGCTTCTGATAATAAGGTTACTGTTACAAAATTGGATGCCGTACAATTGCCTGCTGAGGTTCCTAGCACAGTATAGATAGTGGTGGTGGTTGGAGCTACATTGACTGAAGTGCCCGATAAACCTCCGGGCATCCATGAATAGGTGGTTGCTCCGGCACCTGTCAATACTGAAGTTGTTCCGCTGCAAATAGCATCGGGTGAAGCCGTGGCAGTAACTGTAGGAATTGGATAGATGGTTGAAGTGAGCGTTGTGGTGCTCGCACATTGTCCGGCATCGGGAGTGAAGGTATAGGTTCCGATGGTTGTGTTGTCAATTGCTGATGGATTCCAAATGCCTGTAATTCCATTCGGAGATGTGTTTGATAATATTGGCGCAACACCACCTTTGCAAAATGCAGGAATGGCAGCAAAGTTGGGCACTGTGGGTGCTAATACTGTAACCGTCAGGATTTGATTCGTTGGGCATGAACCTGAGTTTGGAGTGAAGGTGTAAGTTCCACTTGTGGTATTATTGATAGTAGCTGGACTCCACGTGCCTATAACTCCATTCGGGGCAGTAGTGGCTAAAATTGGTGCCACCGTTCCCTCACAAAATGCAGGGATGGCAGCAAAGTCAGAAACTGTTTGCGGGTTTACCGTAACATTTACAATTTGAACACTTGAACATTGCCCTACATTTGGTGTGAAGGTATAGGTGCCACTTGTGGTATTGCTAATAACTGCAGGACTCCAAGTGCCCACGATTCCATTGGGAGACGTAGTGTCTAATAGTGGGGCAACAGTTCCCGAACACAAAGGCGGAATAACAGCAAAGTTTGGAGCAGTTTGCGTATTCACCGTTACGCTCATGGTTGCAGTTGATGCGCAAGAGCTTCCCGTTGGCGTGAACGTATAAACGATGGTTCCTGCTACGGTGGTCGATATGGTGGCAGGATTCCATGTTCCCGTGATACTATTATTGGATGTAATGGGTAAAGTAGTGGGCGTTGCTCCAACGCAATACGGTCCTAATGCCGTGAACGTAGGAGTGATATTTGAACTTATTGTGATACTCATCGTGCTAATGGAGGCACATTGTCCTGCCGTTGGCGTGAAGGTGTAAACACTAGTTCCTGCCGAAGCAGTAGAAATAGTTGCCGGACTCCAGATGCCTGTGATAGAATTTGTAGAAGTAGTGGGAAGCTGGGTTGGCGATGCACCGATGCAGAAAGGTCCAAAAGCAGCAAAGGTTGGAGTTGTAGCCGTATTTACCACTATGGTCATGCTTCCGTTTCCGCACGAACCCGAAGTAGGCGTAAACGTATATACCGTACTTCCTGAAGTGGCAGTACTAATGCTTGATGGACTCCACGTTCCGCTAATACCATTGGTGGAGGTTGCAGGAAGAATCGCGGGGGTATCGCCCACACAATAAGGACCCAAGGCTGTGAAAGTGGGAACAGTACCCGGTGTGATAGTTATGGAAAGGGTAGCAGTCGTGGCACATGAACCTGCTGTTGGCGTGAACGTATAGGTAGCTGTACCTGCTGCGGCTGTGCTTATGGTAGGCGGATTCCATGTTCCGCTGATGCTGTTGGTGGACGTTGCAGGGAGTGTTCCGGGTGTTTGACCTACACAATAGGGTCCTAAAGCAGCAAAGGTGGGAACAATGCCGGTGGAAATGGTTACACGTAAATCCCATGTGGATGTACAGCCATGTGCGGTTGTTACTATAACCCTGTAATTTGTATTTACGGTAGGTGCTACAGTGATTGATTGTGTTGTGCCTATTGAGGTTCCGTTGGTTCCAAAAAGAACATTCGGATTGGAATACCAATGATAGGATGCCGCAGGACCAGTTGTCAGGATGATGCTTTGTCCAGAACAAATCGTTTGGTCAGGTCCGGCATTGGCTCCTTCCACATACACTATAGTGCTGTCTGTTGCCGTACACAATCCTATGGAGGCAGTTACCCAATATACTGTGGTGGTGGTTGGGCTAACACTAATGACTTGCGTGTTGCCTCCATTGCTCCAAGCATAGGTGCTTCCACCCGAAGCGGTCAAGGTGGTGGGACTGGGATTATAGGTATAATTGTAGGCAGTGCCAAATGCGGGCAGCGTCCGACTGGCACAAACATAAGCATGTGGACCTGCTTCTGCTGTGGGCGGGCTAACATTAATGACGACCGTTTGATTCAAATTATTGCCGCAAATATCGGTAATATTGGTTACGGTAAGGTTATAAGTTCCGGGAGCCAAAGGCGGAACGATATTCAAATCAATACCCAACGTATGACCGCTAACACAATTAGTGGCTGCCACCGTAACCGTATAGCCCGGGATACTGAATTCATTGAGATTATTGCCTATGGAAGCACACAGAATATACTCGGAAAAATCAAGATGCACTGTGGAGGCAGAGGTGCAACTACTGGGTCCGATATTCGCTATTGTTGGGGGGATATTATCGGTAACAGCCACCGAGCCGGCTTCATTCTGGAAATTCAGGTTAAAACCATAGTTCGCTCCGGCATAAAAAGTAATTTCTAACGCATAATGATGCGTGGTCAACACATTCACACGACGGTTCCAACGGTTGCAATCATCCGTTTTCGAATCTGTGCTACACGAATTGTTGGAGCAGTTGCCGAATTGCACGATTTCCGCATCGCTGCAATGCACATCGCTTAATCCTGTAGCTCCCGAAAACTCTGAATAGTTGCAACTGATTTGTTGTTTATTGGCACAGCCGTTGGTAATATCGTACAAAACAAAATCATAATCGGCACCACCGGTGGGCGCAATGGAAAAATCCAATGGACCGTTTGTCTGTGGATAAAAGGAATACCACACCGAAGCAGAACCATAGAAAGCCGAAACAAAACAGGTGCCCTGATCATCATTCACCGCACCGAAATCGGTATATTGACCCACAGTTTGCACCGTACTGTTTGAACACAGCGGTAGGGCAAACGCACAATCGCTCTCAGCATAAGTGGTCAGAAGTTTCTTGTTTTTATTGGGCACCTCAAAAACCAATGCCTTCCACCCCGATTGATCTTCTGATTTATTGACCGACGGTAGATATTCAAAGGTGATGGCATCCGCAAGAATCATTACGTTAAACAGATTGTCGCCGCGTTTAAATTCACCGTATAATTGCCCCGTAGCGTCTGTCCCTTCGTAGATTTTTAATGATGCTCCGGCAGGAATATCAAATTTCTCAAAATAGATTTTTAAATAATTCTCTTTAGCATGTATGGTGGAGATATAATACGTGTTACCGGCAGGACCTCGTTCGCCACCTGCATCATAAAAATATCCCGTATCCATCACCACATCCCTTGAATAACTGATGAGGTGATCTTTGTTGCCCAAAGTGCTATTGCTTTTTTTATTTCTAAGATAATACGTTTCCTGAGCATTGGCAGATATTGATATCAGCACAAAGCATAAGGATAATAAAGTATATATAATTTTTTTCATGGGCTTGAAATATTTAGTTAATTCTTAACCATATTAAGGTTGTTGAAGTTACGGCGTTTTGATTCTCTGCAAAGATGGAACATTATTTTCATATTACAATGGATTTACAAAAATATATTTTGATAACTTTCTAATCTTTTTCTATAGTGTATGCGATTTACAATCATCAAACAATTGATTGAAATCAATAGTGTGAGAACTGTAACGGCATTAACGTCAATATGTTTAATCAAAGAAAGTGGTTTGGTAATACCACTGCTTTCAATATTTTAATCCAAACCCCCGTTTGACATAATGCCGAAAGAGTAACTGCTATAAGTTCAATTTCTCTATCCCGACACTCTACAGCTCCATACACGCTGTGTTGGGGGGGTGACTATTATGGATACCGTCACGGTATAACACAGCAAAATCAAATAGGGCACCACCAAAATAATTCATCTTTTTTGTTCTTTGTATTATGTTTTTGTGTAATTTTACTGCCCGAACGGAATTTGCAAAGATTCTGGATGAAAACGACTTTTAAACGATAACAGAACGGCTTTTAACTGTGTTTATAACGAAAATTAGCCGCCAATAAAAACAGAGCTAACACAAATAATAACTCACTGTGGCTCCGGCGGCTTTGTTCAGCTTGATGTTATCCGCTAATGAGTAGTAGTTATCGTATTTTTGAAACACACACATATTGATAAAAAACTTAAATCTAAAGAACATGAAAAAAATCACTATTACGCTCTCAATACTGCTTTTCAGCATTATATCAGTATTTGCACAAGATGCAGAAGGATGTACAGATCATCCGCTATTTAACCGAATGCCAAATTATACAATAAGAGAATGTACTGCAAACTTTGGTATTACTGACCTTGTTATGATTGATGGCAATTCAAAAACTATTGAAGGTTACAAAACTATGGTTACTTATGATTTTAATACTGAAGGAGGTAAACAAGCCTATTCTTTTTACCAAGTTGTAAAGAACTATGAAAATGCTCTGGCAAGATATAATGTGAAAAGAATTTATTTGGCTTCACAGTATGCTACTTTATTCTGTAAATCGGGCGAAAAATCTATTTGGATTGGCATTGATGCTGCTTCAGATGTTGCAGAATCCTATACGCTTACCATAGTGGAAATAGAAGAAATGAAACAAGATATTCAAGCATCTGCCATACTTGATGCGTTAAACAAAGATGGTTTCATAGCTTTGGATATTCTTTTTGAAACAGGAAAATCTGTAATACAAAAAGAATCATTTCCCATAATTGACCAGATATATGAAATGTTGAAAACGTCTGCAACCCTTAAAATATCAATTGAAGGTCATACGGATAATGTTGGTGATGCAACCAGCAACAAGAATCTTAGCAACGAAAGAGCTAAATCTGTTATGGCTGCTCTTATTGCAAAAGGTATAGACAAATCTCGATTGTCAACAATCGGCTGGGGTCAGGAAAAACCTGTTGCCGACAACAGAACTGATGAAGGCAGAGCCAAAAACAGACGCGTTGAAATTGTAAAGAAATCATAAACTAAAGTTTTAGACTTTAATATCCGTCTCGCAGCAGGTTCGGGACGTAGAGTTCGTGAAGCCTTTACTCCAAGTGAAGGCTTCACTTGCTATCATCCACGTTTAAATTATCTCCCGTTCAGCAAAGATTCCTACCTCTTTCGCCACTATCTTTATAGGCTCTTATCATCATCTAAAATCCTATAAATCTGCATCATTCTTGTCTGTCAATAATGACAGGAGTATTCCCATAAATAAAATAAATATCAAAAAAATAATATTATTCAGATAAAATGATGTATATTTGCTTTTTATTTATAAAAAACAAAATCACCTTTAAAAACTAACGCCTAGCGTTTGTGGAAAGGTGTTCAAAAATACCTAAGCAAATGAGAAAAATATACGTATTACTCTATTGCGTCATTGTTTTAACGAAGCTTTCCTCGGCATTAAGCTTAGTTGATTCATGCTTTATGAGTGCAACACCCGGAACAAGTTTTACTTCGAGTGCCAATTTAAGTGGCCAGGATTCTGACCTTTTGCAATGGACAGGGTCTGCATGGACAGGTGGGTGGCCCGGTGCCAGTCTCACCATTCCCCCTCCCATCAATACTGCCGGATGCAGAGCCATATTCATTGGAAGTGGTTCCTCTTGGACCACTGGTGGCGAAGGATTTGGATTGCGATTCACCCCTACCTTAGTTGCAGGTCAAACCTACACCTTTCGATTCACCTATGTGAGTCATGGCACAGGAAGCACAGGAAGTTTTGCTCCTTTTATTTACACCAACACCTCCGGCTCAACCGCAGGAGCATTCGCCCTTGGCAGTTTGCCAGCGGTGGGCTATACATGGACTTCCAACACCATCACATTCACGGCAACTGCTGCACAAGCAGGGCATAACTGGATTATTCTTCATTCCGGTTCCTCCGGAAGTTCAGGAATGATTGCTTCCTTTTGTTGCACCAACAACCCCTGTAGTGTCAATTTAGGTCCTGATCTTACCCTATGCCCGGGTCAAACCGTGGTGCTGAATGCCACCACCACCAATGCAACCTATTTATGGCAAAATAATTCTACAGGACCCACCTTCACGGTAACTGCGGCAGGAACCTATTGGGTACGCATAACCGTGGGTGCTTGTGTTGCCTCCGACACAGTGCATGTTTATTTCAGCACCAACCCTATAGTTAATCTTGGCAACGACACCACCTTATGCCCTTCACAAACTTTGGTATTGAATGCCACCACACCCACTTGCACCTATCATTGGCAAAACAATGCCACCACGCCAACCCTCACGGTAACAACCGCCGGAACCTATTCTGTTACGGTTACAAACAGCAATGGTTGCACTGGTTCAGATGCCATAAATGTGAATTATGCCACCAGTCCCACGCCAAGTATAACCGGACCTACTTCCATTTGTGCAGGTACTACAGCCACCTTGAATGCTGGAGCGGGGTTCTCTTCTTATTTATGGTCAACCACTGCTACCACGCAAAGCATAAGCATATCTAATATTGGCACCTACACGGTAACCGTGTCCAACAGCAACGGCTGCACAGGAAGTGCCTCTCTGACCGTTTCGCAAACTGCAAGCCCAACACCTACCATCACAGGACCTACGGCGATATGCGCCGGCACATCCAGTACATTGGATGCAGGAGCAGGATACACCACCTATTTATGGTCAACCACAGCGACAACACAAACCATAACAGTAACTACTGCCGGAATTTATTCCGTAACGGTGAGTAATGGGGGCGGTGGTCCAGCAGTATTTTGGGCGGAAGCTTTTCAAAATGCCTGTGCTACGGGTTGCCTTGCCAGTGGATATGTTAGTCCGAATGGACCCTGGTCTATCACCTTGACAGGAGCCAATGGCGCAGATGCCAACACATGGTTTGTAAGTGGACAAGAATGTGGCAATGCGGCAGGGGCTTGCGGTTCGGTGTGCGGTGCCACTGACCCATCTTTGCATGTTGGATCCACCACTGTAGGCAACGACCCGGGGGCAGCTTATATGGCTGGCGGGCTTGGTCTTTGGTTTCCGTTGACCGATAAAAGAGCCGATTCACCTACCATTAATTGCACAGGCAAAACCAATATCACCGTAAGTTTTAATTACATCGAAAATGGACAAAACACCATTGATAATGCCACCTTATGGTATTTCAATGGCACGTTGTGGGCGCAACTAAGCGACATGCCAAAAACACTATTAACTTGTACTCCCCAAGGATTGTGGACGGCTTTTTCTATTGCTTTGCCCGCAAGCGCTGATAACAATCCCAATGTCAAATTAGGGTTTCGCTGGGTAAATAATGACGATAATGTTGGAACCGATCCAAGTTTTGCTGTGGACGATATTACTTTGAGTGCTGCAAGTGCTGCGTCCTGCATAGGTTCAGGTCAGGTAACGGTTACCGTTAATCCGAACCCTACACCAAGCATCACGGGTACATTAGCGATATGCCCGGGTGCAACAACTACCTTGGATGCAGGAGCAGGATACGCCTCTTATCTGTGGTCAACCAATGCAACCACACAAACGATACCTGTTACTATAGCAGGAACCTATTCAGTAACTGTAACCAATGGTAATGGCTGCTCAGGAACTGCTTCGGTCAACGTTACCCAAAGTGCCAATCCTACGCCAACCATCAATGGTCCCACCACGATATGCGCCAACAGTTCGGCTGTTTTGAATGCAGGTGCTGGATATGCTTCCTATTTGTGGTCAACCACCGCAACAACACAAAGCATTACGATTACCACAGGAGGAACGTATTCGGTTACCGTAACAAATGCCGGAGGCTGTTCGGGTACTGCATCTCTCACCGTCACGCAAAGCACAAGCCTCACACCAAGCATCACCGGACAGACCACTATCTGCCCGGGAACGTCAACTACTTTGGATGCAGGAGCGGGCTATGCAGGCTATTTGTGGTCAACAAATGCAATGACACAAACCATCACGGCGAATACTGCCGGAACCTATTCCGTTACTGTATCCAATGCCGGAGGATGCACAGGTACGGCATCCATAGTAGTAGTGGTTACCGCAATGCTTCCCATTACGGTGGTGGCGCAACCGCAGACTATATGCCCGGGCAATCCCGTTACCCTCACAGCTTCGGGAGGAAACACCTATCAGTGGAATACAGCTCCGCCAAGCACGGGAGTTAGTATTGTGGTCAATCCAACAGTTAATACCACCTATATTGTTACGGCAACCTATAATGGATGCACAGGTTCAAGCGCGGTTACGGTGAATGTGAATTCATATCTTGGTGTAAGCACCACATCCACGGATGCATCCTGCACCAATGATGATGGCACTGCCACAGCAAGTCTTTCGGGAGCAGGATACACCTATCTTTGGAGTACCGTTCCCCCGCAAACTGCTCAAACGGCAACAGGACTTGCAGGAGGCACCTACAGTGTAACGGTGAGTTATAATGGATGTACAGGCACTGCCAATGCAACAATTATTAGCGTTGCGGGTCCTGTGGCTGCTTTTTATACCAAACCGGATTTCATTACCATCAATGAAGGTCCCGTGTTTTTCTACGATCAATCCATTGGAAATATTACTGCCTGGGAATGGAACTTTGGCGATAACAACTATGCTTCGGGCAATCAAGTGAATCATGTTTATACTGATACGGGCGCGTTTGTTATCACATTAGTTGTGATAGATGCTAATGGCTGTATGGATACGGCTCAGGAAACCGTCATCATTTTACCCTACTTTGCTTTTTGGATTCCAAATTCGTTTACGCCCAACAATGATGAAAAAAACCCTGTCTTCAAACCTATTGGGGTTGGCTTAGACACCAAAAACTATTTAATGACCATTTACGACCGTTGGGGAAAAGAAATGTTCTTCACTAAAAACATCAATGAGGGTTGGAATGGCACCTACAATAATAAAGGTGATTTCTCAAAAGGAGTGCAAGGGGTGTATGTATATCTGATTGAAGTGGCGGATCGCACTGGAAAGAAACATATATATAAAGGTACAGTAACCTTGATTCAATAACCTTCAAGGTCAAGCAAGGGTGCAATTCCGGCATGTTTGTCAAGTTTCTATGCGATTGCATATAAGACATGCGCACCTGCTTTTGAGTTTAGCTTATTTACACAAAAGGATATAGGCAGAGCCTAAAGGAAAAGGAAGGACAGGGGGTTGGAACCTCTGCCTTGCTTTAACCTCAAGGCAACAGCGAACGACACTGTCCTAAAACCCCGCTGTCCCTCTGATAGCAAGCCTTTATTACCTGCTGGAGTTTATTACTATTACCTGTCAATATTTCGTGTAATGATTTGTCCATAACTAATCATCATTACTTCATGTGTTATACGTTCAACATTGTCCATAAGAATTACCGCTTGCAAGTTCTGTTTTTTTGTTTTGTAAGTATACACCATAATTCTAACTTGTCATAATTTACATGAAGTTGCACTAAGGCGTCTGGCATAATTAAATATTTTGATTAGCCTCTTACTCTCTTAAACCAAATATCACTTGTGTCTTCAATTTGTCTACTTCCATTTGAATATAAAATCCTGATTTTTTTTATTTCTAGCACTAAAGTGTCTGATATAACTGAACAATGTCCACTTGCTATATAACTGTCCAAACAAAAAATATTTCTTTGCACGAATGTGCTGTCTTTATTAACTTCTATCGTGTAAGTATTATGAGCATGTATTCCTTTATATTTTCCAATAATTGTCTGTCCTAATAAAAATGTCGGAATAAAAAATAATGGAAGAAACAAAAATCGTATCATCTATTTAAAAATTGAGATTAACTCGTTTTTTTGCTTGCAAGTAACGGATTGGCGGTATGTTTTTGTTGCCGATTTCGAAACATTGAACTTTCAAGTTACACGAAAGTTTATTAGATGCAGAAACACAGAAATTCGCACTAACTCGGCAATAAAATATACCGCCTGTTATAGGCTGCCAATATGTCATCTGTTAATTAATAATTTTGTTGTCTGAACTTTTTTGTCAAACTGTATAAACACAACATATGCTCCACATTTTATTGTAGAAATATTAATTTCATTACTTGTATTTAAGTTCCCTGACAATACTTCTTTTCCAACCATATCTATAATTTTAAATCTTGCTTTATGCGAATTAGTCGCAACATGAACGTATTCAGAAGCTGGGTTAGGATAAATTTTTAAGGATTTATCAGATTGTTGATAGTCGTGAACATTCAGGTTTATATCAGTTATACTTTGTTTCCAAATTCCATTTCCATAGGTTCCAACGTACAAAGTGTCATTTAAAATCTTTATTGAACTCGCATTTAGGTTCTTTAACCCATTATTAATTGCAAACCAATTCTGACCAAAGTCATTTGTAGCGAAAACCCCATAATCAGTAGTTACAAATAGATCAGAACCTTTGTTTGCAAAGTCGCGAATCGAATAATTTGTAACTAAACCATTATTTGCATAAGTCCAGTTATTTCCGTTGTCAAAACTAACATACATCCCATGAACACTTATATAAGCAAATAATGCACTATCGCAACTGGCTAAAGAACGTGGTTCTCTATCTGTTGGTAATCCATTATTTGATAACACCCAATTTTGACTATTATCAAGTTTTACAAATTGTCCATTGCCACATGCCGCAGCATAAGAGATTGAGTTATTTATGATAAAATCATTAAAACCATTGCAATATTGAGAAGGCAGACTTATATTTGTCCAACTTAGCCCCAGATTATTGGTATAATACATTAATTCATCTTCATATGCATAAAGTCTGCCATTTTCACTGTAGATACGATAGGGATCATCGCGGGCAAAGGGAACAGGATTGACTAGGTTGTTCCAGGTAATACCATTATCAGGACTGTAAACAATAAAAGGATTATCATATGGCCAGGAAGGTGTATCATATTCAACTGAAAGAAAAATAGTGTCGTTCATTGAACTCAAAGAGCCGAACAAATCAAAAGTTACCAAGGGGGAATTATCTATCCAATTTCCAATTGCATTTAGTCTGTAGACTTTGTTTTCATCATTTGAAATTAAATTGTGATTGGCAACCGTCATTGACCTTATGGTAGCACATACCATTCCTGATCTATTGCTGATCCATTGCCCACTTTGAAAGTAAAAAACACCATCTGAATTCGTTCCGCAAATCAAGGTTGAATCATAAAGTGAAATGACAGTAACATTCAAATCAGATAAACCTGAATTAATTGCATTCCAGACTAATCCATTATCAGTAGAATAAACTATTCCATTACTATAACTTCCAACAAAATATTGATTATTTACTTCTAAAATAGCTGTTATGGGAGAAGTAGATGCATAAAATAATGTCCAATTATTTCCGAAGTCAACACTCTTATATAAATTATTTCCTATTGCAGTAAAAAGGGTGTCATTAAACGATTTTATAAAGGTAACATTCGATGCAGGTAATCCTGAATTAAAAGGTGCCCAAACTGAGAGTGCTCCAGTATTTCGATAAACACCTTTACTGGTTCCGCAAAAAATATAATTTGTTGTTACTTCGATAGATTTTACATTATAAGTATAATAAAAATAAGGTGGATAAGGCATAGAATTTGTATCAGCAGGCAACCCTCCATTTATAGAGCTCCAAGTATTTCCCACATCACTGGATTTAAAAAATCCAGAAGTCGAATTACCGCCATATAAACAAGAATCAGAATGTGAAAGCGTAGTTAGTGAAATAGAATTAATAGTTGTTGGAGGGTTATTTGGATTTGATAAATCAATCAATTTTATATTACTACCTCCAATGAAAAGACTATCTCCTATCTGAGTATAACCAGAAAAAGTTAAAGTAGAATTTAAATTCCAAACATTATTAATTGACTTTTTAGAAAAATATCCGCAGCCTGTTGAAGTTAATATCAATGAGTCATGTGGGATTATTGACAAAACAGTAGTATTGCCGTATGGTCCATCAGTTTGAATCCATTGCGAATAGCAAAAATTGACTTGTACAAGTATTGCTATCGCCAAAATAAAATGAGTTTTCATTTTTTGTCTTTTTTTTCTGCTTGCCTATAACTTATTTATTGCCACCAGCCCATCTGTAACCGTTTGTAACCATTTGTAAATGTATCCCAACTTTCTTCATTTTCATGCTTTATAAATATAGGTACAAAGATACGCAAATAAATCCCAATTCGCACAAAAAAAATCAAAACCACCTAAAAGCC
>CAIWVT010000562.1 GCA_903916135.1 uncultured bacterium | reverse complement strand
CAACTGATTTATTATGCAATTTGTTTTATTATTAAACTAATTCACCGCACCTATCATATAATTGTTGGATATATTTTCCAAATGACCGCGATATTTCAACCAAATTCCTGCCATAGAAATATGGTCAGTAGTACATTTTCCTTTTGCTTTTATCAACAAAGGCAAGTCAAGAAAGTCATTTCCACTCCATTCTTCAAAAGATGTGAGATATTGCAGCCGGTCAGATTTTGAATCAATAATCACAGTAGCATTGCCACCTGTTTTGTCTGATTTTTGATAACCATTGTCAACAGCTCCAAAACCATTGGGGGGTAAATCGTATCCTTTAGGCTCTGCCAATTTCACTGCAACGCCGTCTTCATTCACCAAAGTATCTGTCAAAGGATTAAAAGTAAGGTCACCGGCAATTGCTAATGCTGTTACGATTTCTGGAGAAGCAACGAATGCATACGTATTTGGATTTCCATCAGCACGTTTGGCAAAGTTACGATTAAAAGAATGAACAATAGCATTGATCAAACCTTTCTCAGCTCCTTCCCTACTCCATTGTCCGATACACGAACCACAAGCATTGGCAAATATCTTTCCGCCAATTTTATTAAAAATATCGAAGTAACCATCGCGTTCCGAAATAGAACGTATTTGCTCAGAGCCTGGAGTGATAGTATATTCTGCTTTCACCTTCAAATTCTTTTGAACAGCATCTTTCACAACAGAAGCTGCTCTCGAAATATCTTCATACGACGAATTGGTGCATGAACCAATCAAACCTACTTCAATCTTGAGAGGCCATCCGTTTTTCACAGCTTCTTCATTCATCTTCGATATAGGTGTTGCCAAATCGGGTGTGAAAGGTCCATTAATGTAAGGCTCCAATGCTAACAAATCAATTTCAATCAATTGATCATAGTAGGTATTTGGATTAGCATAAACTTCATTATCCGAACGCAAATGTTCCTTATTCTGTCCTGCTAATGCAGCAACTTCCTCTCTGCCAGTTGCCTTTAAGTATTTCGCCATAGCTTCGTCGTAAGCAAACACAGAACATGTTGCTCCGATTTCAGCGCCCATATTACAAATAGTGGCTTTGCCTGTGCATGAGAGCGATTCTGCGCCATCGCCAAAATATTCTACGATACAACCTGTGCCACCTTTTACGGTTAGCATACCGGCAATTTTTAAAATAATATCTTTTGCAGAAGCCCAACCCGAAAGCTTCCCTGTCAATTTAATACCAATCAGTTTCGGAAACTTCAATTCCCAACCCATACCCGACATTACATCAACAGCATCAGCACCACCCACTCCAATGGCAATCATACCTAATCCGCCTGCATTAGGTGTATGTGAATCGGTTCCTATCATCATACCACCGGGGAAAGCATAGTTTTCTAAAACAATCTGGTGAATAATTCCTGCACCCGGTTTCCAAAAACCGATGTCATATTTATTACATACCGAACTCAAAAAATCATAAACCTCTTTATTGGATACATTAGCCGTTGCCAAATCTTCAATATTGCCTGTCTTAGCCATAATCAAATGGTCGCAATGAACTGAGGAAGGAACAGCAGTTGTATCTTTGCCTGCCATCATAAACTGTAGTAACGCCATCTGAGCAGTGGCATCCTGCATAGCTACGCGGTCAGGAGCAAAATCAACATAATCAATTCCTCTATTCAGAGATGTTTGTAGGTTAGCATCAAATAAATGACAATACAATAATTTTTCGCTTAGTGTCATAGGACGGTTGAGCACATTTCTCACCCGTCCAATCTTGACAGGCATTTCTTTGTAAAAAGTTTTAATCATTTCGTAGTCGAACACCATATATATTTTTAACTTAAATTAAATATTCAAATGTAGAATTGGCAAAGGTTGTAGAATTTTATTTTCATTTTTTTGGAAGTATTTTTTTTCACTTCAATACCCCATTATCTGCATTTATAAATTTGGTGCAAATATACAAAAAGTTACTTACCCATAGATCCTTAAAAATAGAAAATTTGCTGACATTTTCCAAACAAAGTGATAATATTTGTCAATACACCAATTCAAAGTGCAACCGATGTATAAAAATATGCGAATTTTGAACAGATATACTACATTCTTTCATTTATCGTTTTACAAAAAACACTACTTATACACTTATTTTCAATAACACATTTCCTATGAAAAGCGTACATTTTTATTTATTATTGTTTTGCACCTTCTTTTTCACAAACACGCAAGGACAAAACCTGAATAATTGGTTCAACGCGGCAAGCAGCTACATCAGCAAATCATCACTATCCAATGATGATATTATTAAAGGACTGAAAGAAGCTCTCAACGTTGGAACCAACAATTCAGTTGCTTCGGCATCGAAAGTTGATGGATTTCTAAAAAACCCAAGCATCAAAATCCTTATGCCTTCGGAGGTGAAGGACATGGAAACCACCTTGCGCCAAATGGGAATGGGTCCGCAATGTGATAAATTTATCGAAACTCTCAACCGAGGCGCCGAAGAAGCCAGCAAATCTGCTGCAAGCATCGTCATCAGTGCCGTTTCGAATATGACAATCAGCGATGGGCTTAAATTGCTGAACGGAGCCGACAACGCAGCCACACAATATCTTAAAGACAATACATCCGCTCAACTCAAAATAGCCTTCACCCCTATTGTGAAAACCGCTTTAGCGAAGGTGCAACTTACACAATACTGGAATCCTCTTGCTACTACCTATAACAAACTCCCCTTTGTAAAAAAAGTAAATCCCAATCTCGAAGATTACGTTACAGACAAAACCATAGACGGACTTTTCAAATTAATTGCCAACGAAGAATATAAAATCCGTAAAGACCCTGCCGCCCGCATTAGCGATATTCTAAAAAAAGTGTTTGGTGCAAAATAAGAGATTCTAAAGTAATTTCTTTGCTTCAAATAACCAACTGCACTACCATCTTCAACTATTCAAAAAACTTATGAATTCTACTTTTATATCTTTCAGAGACTTTTTTCGTTCTCTCCTCAAAGATGTGTTTCGCACCGTACTCATTCTTTTCAAGATTATGATTCCGGTTTCTATCATCGTAAAGATTTTGCAAATGTTAGGCTTCATCACTGTTTTCGGACACATGCTATTTCCCATAATGAAGTTCGTTGGTTTGCCCGGTGAAATGGGTTTGGTTTGGGCTACAGGCATGACCACAAACTTATTCGGCGGTATTATCGCTTTTGTCAACATATCAGGTGGCATGGATTTAAGCATTGCTCAAGTTACCACCATCAGTTTGATGATGCTTGTTGCTCACACCTTCCCCATCGAATTGCCTATTGCTCGCAAAACGGGGGTACGTCTTGTAGCGATGTTTCTCATACGGTTTTTGTTTGCCTTTGCTTTTGGTTTTATCATTTATCATCTCTATAAAGCTTTCGGATGGCACACCCAAACTGCTCAAATCGTGTGGAAACCCGATGCACTCCCCGACGATTCACTCTCAGCATGGGCATTGGAACAACTGAAAAGCTATGGTGTCATCATCTGTTTTATCTTTAGTTTGATGTTGCTGTTGCGCATACTCAACAAAATCGGAGTCATTGCCATCATCACGCGCCTATTGAATCCTTTTCTTAAATTTCTTGGAATCGGCAAACAAGTTACCACCATTGCCCTTGTCGGATTAACTTTAGGCATCGTGTATGGCGGCGCACTCATCATTGACGAAGTGAAATCGAACCCAAGTATTCCCAAAAAAGACATTTTCTACGCCATGGCATTGATGGGCTTATGCCACAGTGTGATTGAAGACACCATATTGATGGTCTCCCTGGGAGCTTCCTTCGTGGGAGTGTTTGTCATTCGATTATTATTAAGCATGATGGTGGTTTTTTGTTTGGTGCGATTCACTCGGCTGCTTTCAGACAAAATGATGAATCGGATATTTCTGAGAAGTGATAAGACTTAAGATTTATGATTGAGTCCACTCCAAAAAGTCAAAAAGGATAAAATCGTTTAATTTGTTAAAAAATCTGTGAATCTGTATCATGTTATCAAGAAAATACTTTTGGAAGCAAGTTCATGATTTGAGATTGTTCAACCATTTAGTCACATTAGGCACATAAAAACAAGTTCCTTCTCAGCAATCCATCAATCCAACCCTTTAAAAATCTGACAATTTAACCAATCAACCATCTTTAAATTTTATCTTCTAAAATCACAAATCTCAATTCTGAAATCTCCATTTTTTTCATTAAAAAAATAAATTTTCAAAAAATGCTTGTCAATACAAAAAAAAGTCATTTATTTGCATAATAAAAAAACAAAAACTTTGAAAAATATTTTATGACAGAAACACCTATAAACTACGAAGTTGTAAAACGGAGCATTGCCGAAAGCAACATACAAAATATCGGCAAAGCCACCATTCGTGAAATAAAAAAGCTAATCAATGCCATCGAAAAGGAAACTGGCGACCATTTCATTCGTATGGAAATGGGCGTACCTGGCTTGCCTGCAGCCAAATATGGCATAGAAGCCGAAATCGAAGCCTTAAGAAACGGTTGTGCATCAATTTACCCAGAAATTGACGGCTTGCCTTTACTTAAAACTGAGATGGAACGCTTCGTCAAACTTTTTCTTGATGTGGAAGTAATGCCCGAAGATTGTATTCCTACAGTTGGTTCCATGCAAGGTGGCTATGCAGCTTTCATGACGGTCAATCGCATGTATAAAGAAAAAGATACCACGCTGTTTCTTGACCCATGTTTTCCAGTCCACAAACAACAACATATTATCATTGGAACAAAATTTGAAGCCTTCGATGTGTATGATTATCGGGGCGATAAACTCCGCGACAAACTCGAATCCTATCTCGAAAAAGGCAACATCGCCAGCATGATTTATTCTAACCCAAACAACCCTTCATGGATTTGCTTTACAGATAAGGAACTGCGCATCATAGCTGACTTAGCAAACAAACATAATGTCGTTGTAATGGAAGATTTAGCTTACTTCGGTATGGATTTCCGCAAAGACTATTCCAAACCGGGAGTTCCGCCTTTTCAGCCCACTGTGGCAAAATACACCGACAACTACTTATTATTTATTTCAAGTTCCAAAGCATTTAGTTACGCCGGACAGCGCATCGGTATGATGGTGATTTCGCCCGAACTATTTCAAACTCAAGCCCCCGATTTAAAACGTTTTTATACTTCCGACCAATTCGGCAGAGCAATGATTTTCGGAACCATTTATTCATTAAGTGCTGGAACATCCCACAGTGCCCAATATGCACTTGCTGCCATGCTGAAAGCTGCAAACGATGGAATTTTCAATTTTGTTGAAGATGTGAAAGAATATGGTGAAAAAGCTAAAATCATGAAAAAGATGTTCACCGAAAATGGTTTCAATATCGTTTACGATATGGATGAAAACGAACTTTTGGCAGATGGATTTTATTTCACATTCTCATATCCCGGTTTCACTGGAGAACAATTGCTCGAAAAACTTATTTATTATGGAATCAGTGCCATTTCATTGGCAATAACCGGTAGCAGTCGCCTTGAAGGAATGAGAGCGTGTGTTTCATTGGTTCATCGCGACCAATTTCCAGTTTTAGAACAACGCTTGAAAAAATTTAATGAACATCATTGTGCAATTTCTCAATAAAAATATTTACTTTCGCTAACTCAATTTTTTTACTCATAAATCTCAAATCATAAATCATAAATCTCAAATTTAAAAATGGCAAAAGTTAAAGGAGCAATAGTAATAAACATCGAACGATGCAAAGGCTGCGAAATTTGCATAGGCGTGTGCCCCGAATCCGTTATCGCAATGAATAAAAACGTAAACACAAAAGGCTACCATTACGCGATGGTAACCAATGACGACTGCACGGGATGCACAAATTGTGCAGTTATGTGCCCGGATGGCGTAATCACCGTTTACAGGGTTAAAGTACCCTCAGAAGTAGTATAAATTTATTAAAAATTAAGAGTAATGAAAGAACTTAGATTAATGAAAGGTAACGAAGCAATATCAGAAGCTGCGATTCGTGCAGGTGCTGATGGTTATTTCGGATACCCTATTACTCCGCAATCAGAGATACTTGAATATTTGATGGCTGAAAAGCCTTATGAAACTACCGGAATGGTGGTTCTTCAAGCTGAAAGTGAAGTTGCAGCTATCAACATGGTATATGGTGGTGCTTCTTGCGGAAAAAAATGCTGGAGTTCATCATCAAGTCCGGGAATCAGTTTAAAACAAGAAGGAATTTCCTATATGGCAGGTTCCGAATTGCCTGGTTTGATTGTCAATGTGGTTAGAGGTGGTCCCGGATTAGGAACCATTCAACCTTCACAATCCGACTATTTTCAGGCAACTAAAGGGGGTGGGCATGGCGATTATCGTTTGTTGGTATTAGCTCCGGCATCCGTGCAGGAAATGGCTGACTTTGTCCCTCTTGGATTCGATTTAGCATTCAAATATCGTAATCCTGTTATGATACTTACCGACGGTGTAATTGGGCAGATGATGGAAAAAGTGGAACTCCCCGAATT
>CAIWVT010000561.1 GCA_903916135.1 uncultured bacterium | reverse complement strand
TTGACCCCATAGTGAGCATTGATATCGTGGGCAACAAACATTCATCTATCTTGGATTCCAAGCTAACGCAAATCATCAAGGGCAACTTTGTGAAAGTTATTTCTTGGTATGATAACGAAGCAGGTTATTCAGAACGCTTGGCTGAATTGACAGTGAAGGCTGCTTTGTTGTAGTCTGTTTATCGCGCTTTTTTCTTAGATTTTAGATACTTCTTTTTGCGCTTAGAAACGAATTCCTTTACAAGGAATATCGTGCGGGTAGCTCTATGAATATTGTTATGCTGTTATTGCTTTTAGCAAAGCACGCATCGTATTGTCGTTGCGGCTCGTTGCTTTCACTTTCAAAACGCGCTCGAACACATTGTTGCTGAGTTTGGTTTTGTGATAAGGCTGCTGACAGACAACGATAGCTTCTTTACCATGCACATAAAACACATCATCATCGGTTTTCATTGCTTTCAATTTGAGGATATTTTCTTCTGAAGGCGGCTCTGACAAAAGGGTGACAAACAAATTTGCTGTAGGAAGTTTCGTGGCTTCGTAGTGGTCGAGCAAGGTATTGATACGCATTAAATCTTCAATATTGCGAATCTGACAGGGGATATTCAAGGCTGCTTTTTGCCATAACATTTCCTCAAGCTGCTGCGCCAATTTCTCTTCATCGTGTGGCTTTGATTGAAATATCACATTGCCGCTTTGCAAATAGGTCTTGACATGATTGAAATCCAACGCTTCCATCCAATGAGCAAGTTCCGTCATTTTGATCATGTTTTTGCCACCGACATTCACACCACGCAGGAAGAGAACATACGTATTCATCATAAGAGTAGGAGAGGGTTGAGGTGCTTAGATTTCCAATTTCGGCAAATCCGTCTCGTTGATTTCGCCCAACTCGCGAAGCAAACGCAGGGTTTCTTCCGCTTCTTCTTGACTAATCTTTTCGATGGCAAAACCTGTATGCAGCAACACAAAATCGCCGAGAATAATATTTTCTACCAATTGCAATGAGATTTCGCGCACTGCTCCGCCAACGGAAGCTTGCGCCATCTGACCATCTACGGAAATAATTTCAGCAGGAACACTTAAGCACATATAAAAGTTTTTGGCAAAACTACGGAATCTTTTTTACATGGTTTCATGTTTCGTGTTGCAAATACAAAGTTTTTTTGAAAGGGATTCATTTTGTCTGTTGTTTTTTCTTTCCATGCTTAGCATGTAAAGATTTTACTCCAAACCTTATCGCAAATGACTTGCAATGGCTAATTGTCCCAAGGCAATTCCACCATCATTCGCAGGAACTTTTTTATGAATGAGTACTTTGAATTGCTTATCCGATAATAGCTTCACCGTTTGTTCCAACAAATATTTGTTCTGAAAACAACCACCTGAAAGCGCCACCAAATGGATGTCGGTTTGCTGATGTATAGTTTTCACAGTAGCTGCAATAGCGTTTACCAAAGTGTTGTGGAAGCGAGCGGCAATTATACCAAGGGGAACTTGCTGCTGTATGTCATGTAGGATGTCCTGTATGGTCTGCTCAAAACTAACAATCTCTCCTGAATGGAAGCCATAAGATTCAGTACAATCCTCTTGGATTAGCGACTCGAACTGCATGGCTGCCTGCGCTTCGTAGCCCTGATGCATGCAAATGCCACAGAGCGCCGCCACCGCATCAAACAAACGTCCGCAACTTGAAGTCATTGGCGTATTCATCTTAGATGTTATAGCTTGCATCAATAGCTTTGTCTTAGCCATATCGAGTTGATGCACAAAAGGAATATCAAGCTTGAGAAAATCATCCCCCAAATAATGATAAAGATATGCAAATGCCATGCGCCAAGGTTCTTTGCTTGCTTTGTCGCCTCCGGGCATGGGCACATAATCAAAATGGGAGTGTCGCTCAAAGGAAGTATAATCGCACACCATAAACTCTCCACCCCACACAGCATCATCGGTTCCATAGCCCACACCATCTAAGGATACACCGATAACTTTCTCGTTTATATTATTTTCTGCCATGCAGGAAGCAATATGTGCATGATGGTGTTGCACTTGGATATGATTCAAGCCACTCTCGTGGGCATATTTCGTTGAAAGATAATCGGGATGCAGGTCGCTTACAATGGTGGTGGGTTGGCAACGGAAAAGCTTGGCGAAGCGTTCAATGGACTCTTCATAAAAATCTAAAGTCTCCGCATTTTTTAAATCACCAATATGCTGACTGAGAATAGCGGTATGGCTTTTACCCAAACAAAAGGTGTTCTTGAGTTCGGCGCCCGTAGCAAGTATGCCATCCACCTCGAAATGGGTATGAATTTGAGCAGGAACATAGCCTCGCGAACGGCGAATCAGTTGCGTGGCGCCATGACTTACGAATGCAACACTATCATCGCAACGCATGTAAATCTCCCGATTGTAGGTGATGACAGCATCTGCAATGCTCGAAAGGGTTTTCAAGGCAAGCACGTCATCAATGATGATAGGCTCATCGGATATATTACCACTTGTCATCACCAAAGCCTCTAAGTCTGAGCTATCAAAAAGCTTATAATGAAAAGGCATATAAGGCAGCATCACGCCTAATTTGTCAAGGTTATAGTTCACCGAAGCCGCCAAGGGATTCCATTGTTTGAGCAACACGATGGGTCGGCGCCATGAGCATAGCAATTCTTCTTCGGGCGCAGAAAGTTCCACAAAGTTTTTTACGTGTGTCAAATCACGAAACATCACTGCAAAGGGCTTTGCATCACGATTCTTCTTCCTGCGTAAGCGATTCACCGCCGAATCGTCAAGGGCGTTGCAGGCAATAAAGTAGCCGCCCATGCCTTTTATGGCGAGAATTTTTCCATCCAACAATACATCGGTAGCACGTTTGAGAATCTCTGCATGGTTGTGGATGATATTGCCATCATGATGCATGGCATATTTCGGTCCGCAATTGTTGCATGCCACAGGTTGCGCATGAAAACGACGGTCTGCCACATCGGCATATTCGCTTCTGCAAGTGTCGCACATCCGAAACTCGTTCATGGTGGTTTGTTCCCTATCATACGGCAAGGCTTTGATGATGGTGAAGCGTGGTCCGCAATTGGTGCAATTGATGAAGGGATAGGCAATGCGATGCTTTTGCTGCTTCATATCCTGCAAGCAATCGTCGCACACAGCAATGTCGGGGCTAACTTCCGTGATGGCATCCGAAGCATCTATACTTTTGATAATCGAAAAATCATGAAACTGTTGATGGGTGAATACACCTTCAACGGAAATGTCATGAATTTCGGATGCTTGTGGCGCATTGATTTGTATATCATGGACGAAATCACTTATGCCATGAAAGTTTTCTACCAAAATAAAAACCCCATCGGTACGGTTGTCCACGCTGCCTTTCACTCCATGTTTCATCGCCATGCGATACACAAATGGACGAAAGCCCACGCCTTGCACCAATCCTGTGATGTGGATGCTGACGCAAGGCGCTTCCGGTATGTTTAGTATAATAGTATCCTTATTTTTCATGGAACCACAAAGGTATAAATTATTATAGATGTAAATAGCAGGGTGCAGATAATTTTATTCGGTCGCGCTACGACTGAGTTTCATTACAAAAAATTAGGAAAGTTCGAGGAAAATATGCCCCAAATCGTTAGAAATTCTTAGCTTTGCACAAATTATTTGGAACGAATGAATTATCTAACGGTCGAAAATCTATCGAAAACCTACGGGGAAAAGCTGCTTTTCGAGAATATTACCTTTGGCATTGACAAAGGGCAGAAGGTGGCGTTCATCGCGCGTAACGGCACCGGAAAAACCACTATGATCAATATTATTATGGGGACAGAAATCGCAGATAGTGGTTCGGTGGTGATGCGCAATGATATTCGGGTTTCCTATCTGCCCCAAAATCCTTTGTTTCTTGAAAATCTTTCGGTGATAGATGCTATTTTGAACTCTGAAAATGAGTTTATCCTTGCCATAAAAGACTATGAATCTATCCTCGAAGAGATACATATTCAGAATGAAAACGCTTCGGTCATTCTTAAGGAATTGAACAAGAGATTGGAGCAGGCAATACATAAAATGGATAGCCTGAATGCTTGGGATTTCGAAAGTCGTATCAAGGAAGTGTTGTCGCGTTTGAAGATTACGAACATTCAACAACCTGTTTTTGAACTCTCGGGTGGACAACGCAAGCGCTTGGCTTTGGCGAAAGTGTTGTTGGAAGATACCGACCTGATGATATTGGATGAGCCTACCAATCATTTGGATATAGATATGATAGAATGGTTGGAAGACCATTTGTCGAAACGGAATTTGAGCATCATTTTGGTGTCGCATGATCGCTATTTTTTGGAGAACGTGTGCAGCGAAATCATGGAATTGGAGACCGATTATATGTATCGCTATAAAGGCAATTATGCCTACTATCTCGAGAAAAAGCAGGAGCGCATGGACAACGAAAAGATTGAGAAAGAGCGCGCTCAAAACCTCTATCGCAAAGAGCTTGATTGGATGCGTCGTATGCCGCAAGCCCGCACCACCAAATCGAAAGCCCGCATTGAATCTTTTTATGACTTGCAGGAAAAAGCTTCAAAACGCATAGACAACGGCAACCTGAATTTGCAAGTGACCGAAACGCGCATTGGCGGCAAGATACTCGAGATGAACAATGTGTCGAAGTCTTTTGGCAGTTTTAAGGCGGTGGACGACTTCACCTACACCTTTAAAAGAGGGGAACGCATTGGGGTTTGCGGAAAGAATGGGGTGGGCAAAACCACGTTTATCAATCTAATCAATGGGACGCTGCGTCACGATAGCGGCAAGATTTCCTTGGGACAAACCATCGTGGTAGGCTATTTTTCGCAGGAATCTATGGTGCTGAAAGACGACAAACGTGTGTTGGATGCCGTGAAAGATGTGGCAGAATATGTGCGATTGGGCAAGAATGAGTTGTCGGCGGCACAATTTCTTAATCATTTTGGTTTCTCTCATTCGGTGCAATACAACAATGTTTCGTCGCTGAGCGGGGGCGAGCGCCGACGCTTGCAATTGCTTATGGTGTTGATGAACAACCCCAATTTCTTGATTTTGGATGAGCCTACCAACGATTTGGATATACAGACCTTGAATGCCTTGGAGGAATTTTTAAACGATTTCAAAGGCTGTTTGCTGATTATTTCGCATGATCGCTATTTTCTTGATAATTTGACCGACCACCTTTTTGTGTTCGAAGGCAAAGGAAAGATTAAGGATTTTCCGGGCAACTATACGGAATATGCACTCTATCAAAAGAAGAAAGAGGCGCAATTGAAGAAAGCCGAGAAACCTAAGAAGGAATTAGCCCGAACGTCTGCGGATACAGAAACCCGACGCAAACCTACCTATAAAGAAACGCGGGAGTTCGAAGCTTTGGAATTAGAAATAAGTGAGTTGGAGAATGAGAAAACCCTTATGCTCGATAAAATGAATCGCGGGGAAGGGACGCCCGATGATTTCGCGAAATACGGCATACGCTATGCCGAAATTGAAACGATTTTAGAACAAAAGTCGGATCGTTGGTTGGAGTTAGGGGATTTGTTTGAGAATTGATAAATGTTTTAAATCAAGTAGTAAGGAGTTGACGGAGGGATTCATTAAGTTGTTTCTATGCATGGTCTATCAGGATTTTATTCTATTGCTTCAATAATACAATATTAGCATATTGTTGGTTTAGATATAGATTATGAGATTGTTACATTAATAGTAGTACATAATTTATTTTTTATGGTGACCACAAGGAAGCATGTGGTGTCCACAATGAAGCATGTGGGCACCAAAACGAAGGTTGTTGACACCACAACGAAGGTTGTTGACACCACAACGAAGGTTGTTGACACCACAACGATGGTTGTTGACACCACAACGATGGTTGTTGACACCACAACGATGGTTGTTGACACCACAACGAAGGTTGTTGGCACCACAACGAAGGTAGTTGGCACCACAACGAAGGTTGTTGACACCACAACGAAGGTTGTTGGCACCACAACGAAGGTTGTTGACACCACAACGAAGGTTGTTGACACCACAACGATATTTGCACTTTTCTTATGTAAAAATGTTAACTATATTTTGAAATGGATTTCAATAGAAAGAATGAGTATTTATTCCTTTATATTGAAACACAAAATATGCATTTATTGGTTGTTACGCGATATTGTAATTAAGTTCCATATAATAATTTGGCACATTGAATTGAGGGATAAATTCTATACATTTGACTTCTTGTGTAAATAAAAACTTCACCTAATTTTAAATCGTAAGCTCATTTTAGCTCATTTTGCATACAATTAATTTTACGGGAGTTCTATAAATTGCTTTTTCTTCGTTGCTCTTTATAATTCTTTGCCAACTAAAGAAAAAAAACTAATTTTGCACATCAATTTCCGATAGCTATGCAAATAAATTTTTATAATCATGATGACTCTAAAATTTCATTATTAAGTGAAATGATGAGCGTGCATCCCAGTATCATTCTTGCCGACACTGTACGATACGATTCGTTTAATGCTAATAGTGTTACACAATATTATTTGATAGATGAGCATGATGATGAATTTATTATGGACTTAACTGGCACTCATTATAAAGTCACTTTGAACAAGCCAGATGAAGCGCAAACTCTTGAAAGGATTCGTGCTCAATTTAAAGCCCTATTGAAAATAAAGAGAAAAAATAAGGAGCAGTTAATCTTATTGGGCAAATTAAGATCTTTCATCAAAGCTTGTAGGGAGATGTTGAAAACAGAGTATGAAGGTCATCTTAGGAAAACGAACTTATGGGAGCTACTACCTTTCTTTGACGAAGATATTTTTATGGTTTCACCCTTATACTATTTCGAAAACGATTTTAAAGAAAATGCCTACGTACCAGAAATGGTGAATAATTTTACGGATAAAGATGTTTTGTTGTGTTTAGGTCAGGAAGTTGAACAATTGCTCGCTTTTTCGCATACAGCATCCCCCGATGTGGATTGCGATTTCATTAAAATCCCTTTGTGGGATTTCCCAACATTTTCTGGAACAACCTATGAGAAAATGAAACATTCTCGCACCGACCTGCAACCCGCTTTTGCCCCATTCAAAGAACAATTAGACCTTATTCAGAAATATATTCATGATATTACTTTTGCTAAAGATAACATATTTCAACTAAAGAATTATTGCCAAGAAAAACTTCAGCCGTTCATCCATCCGATTCAACATGCCATAGATAAGAGTTTGTATTTGGCACAGCAACGCAATAAGTTTGATAAAAATATAGGTATTCAGCTAAATCTCGGTATCGCCTCAACCGAAACCGTAATAAATTTCTATGAAAAAGCAGGCGTCATTCAGGCTTACGTTTCGTCCGAAATAAAACATCAACTCAGCAAATATATGAAAGTGAACACATCGTATGTGTTTATATATTATGAAGCGCATACATAAGATGTTGGACATTGTCTGTTGTTCAATGCTAATACATTATATGTAAAACATAAGAATCATTCCCATCCCTGCCAGTCAATAAAGGCAGGAGCGTTCCGTTTCTTCTGTTCTCCTCTGTAAATACTCAGTTTAACCCTGTCCTTCGCTCAACTCCATACTCTGAACTCCAAACTCCGGACTCTGAACTCTGAACCCATATCGGTATAAGCGGAAATTATTTATTGAAAATCATTCCAATCTCTTCGGAAAAAAATCCCTGTTTCTATAAATCACTATAGTTTGATTGGTGTTTCGTGGATTCATTCTGAACAAAACATCGTCAATAAAGCTTGGTTGTATCGTTGTTTCATATTCCAATTGAGGTAACACCTGTTTGATGCGCTCTAACCTTTGGTTTATATCCTTATCATTAAAAAACAATGCAAACCGTGGATTCAATTCATATCCCCAGCGATGCAGTTTTGCATCAAGGGTGTCAATCGGAGAGTTTTTTGAAACATTCAACACCACAACCCATTGACCAAGGTAAAACAAGGGCGGCAAATCGGGTTCATTTTTATAAATATCTTCTAATAAAATACATTTTATGTTTGGATATTTCGACAAATAACTCATGGATTCTACTCGTGATTTCTTCGAATACATGGCAGTAACAAAAGGCAACAAAAGCAAATTTAGCGACCAGAAAACGATTAACATCACCTGCATCATTTGTTTGTGCTTCGCCCAATACTTGGATTTAAAGTAAAACTCCAACCAACCTGCAACGCCCAATGTAATAATCATCGGCACTATGGGCAAAATAAACCGCTCTTGTTTGTTTGGAAAATAGGAGTGGAACAAAAAGAAAAACATCGTGCCGGCAAACAATGCCCATTGCAGTTTGTAGCTCCGCAGAAATCCGAAAAACAAAAAGAAACACAAGGGCGGCAACAATATGCCCAACACCACCAAGAAGTAGGAATACCAAGGATTATTAATATAATTATAGGCGTTCGCAATGTTATAGTTGATGTATTCGATAAACTGCGCAAAAGGATAACCCCAAATGCCCAAATCCACAAAGAATTGTATCAAACAAAAAGAAAGTATCACCCCCGCACTCCACACTATTGCCGCCTTCCATTGTTTCAAAATCAACATGCCCAAGCCAAAACCTATCACATAAAACAACACTTGAAAGCGCATGTCAACAGCCAAACCTATCAGCAATCCTGAAAGGAAAAAGGGCATCAGTTTAAGCTTTTCCATTGTGGCTTTCAGATACAACCACGAACCCCACATCATAAACGGAATGCACGTTACCTCAATTAAATTGCGCACACTCAGCCACGGCATAAACCAATAGAGTGCCAGCAGCAATCCCGTTAGGCGTGCAGCTTTTATCCCCGAAAGTTTATCTGCAATTTTAAATCCATACTTTATCGTAATCAAAGAAAAAACGGCATGTAACAGTCGTATCACATACATCTTGCTTTGCGGGTCATGGATGCCAAAAAACTTAATTATCGTGAACAACACATAGTGGATACCCGAATAAAAAAACGAATGTCCATCGGGTACCGTAGCGCCACTTGAAGGCAACCAATTGTTATAATCGGTGCCATCAACCCACGATTGAGAGGCTTCTATCACCAAAAAATGATCGTCCATCATGCCAAAGCCTTTCGCAAAAATCACCGAAACCAATCGAATCAAACATGCTAAAAACAATATGTTCCGCAAGAGCAAAGGATTCGTGAGTGAGAAACTGTTGGCGATGAATGTGTTTATTTTCTTCATAAAGAAATATGATACGTGAAATTTCGTTACTAATTTTGTTTTCGACAAAAATAAGAAAAGTTTTGATGTGATGGGTAATATTCATCAAATGAGAAGAAAATAATCGCTGTATGAAAATTATTTTCATTTCTCATCATCTAATTCAACTAAATCAATTAATTTTGTGCAAAATCAGAATGGACAATTCTAAAAAATAATATTGACAATTAAACCTTCGTAAAAAATGGATTGCTACACATCCACCGATTTAGAAGTTGTTTAATTCAAATCTTTGAATATTTCTAATCTGTGAATCTGTGGCAACAATAACGTATAATTTCAAAATATAAATAAAATGAGTGACTTTAAAGTGTGTACCAATGGGCATTATTTCCAGGACAATTTAGATGAATGTCCCTACTGCCCCAAAAACCAAAATACTATGGATAAAACAAAAATTGATAATCCGGCTAACAATTTAGGCGACAAAACACAGATATTTGCCGGTGGCGCATCGGGAAATGATTTGAACAAAACCCAAATATTTCAAGGCGCCAATGCTGATGAGCCGATGTTTAATGCTTCTTCCGACCGCTCGGGCAGGAAGTTGGTTGGCTGGTTGGTTTCGTTCACCATAGATGCCAATGGTGCCGATTTCCGTCTGTATGAAGGCAGAAATATCGTTGGGTCTGATTCCGCTTGCGACATCGTTGTGTCGAACGACCACACTATTTCCACCAAACATCTCACCATATTGTATCGTATGGGCATTTTTAAATTTAAAGATGAGTTTTCTACCAACGGCACCTTCATCAACGACGAATTCATGGAAGAAGGCGTGTTGACCGATGGCGACACCGTGAAAGTGGGCAACACCGTTTTTAGATTCCGTACCGTTTAATTCTAACATAAAAATTCAAAACTTCATAAAATGAAAAAAATATTTTCTTTGATAGTCGTGCTTGCCATGTTTGGCTACGTTTCGGCACAAAAAATCACTATTGGTAATGTGGACAACACCACCTATCCAAAAATCAATGTCTCGGTAACCCTCACGGAAAAAGGCGAAGCGCAGCAAGGCGATTTCAAACTTATCGAAAAAGAAAAAGAAGTGCCTTTCACCTTTGCCAAAGATAATTCCACTTCAGGACCCTCGGGCAGAAACATTTGTTTCCTGATTGAAGCTTCGGGCTACACCCGTGGCGCTGCTATAGACCAATTTAAAAAAGCTGTTTCCGATGCATTGGGAACCATCACCGAAAACGACAAAGTGAATGTGTGTTATTTCGGCAAAGCCAACTCCGACGGCAAAACCCTCAATGTGTTGAGTGCTGAATTTACAAGTGATAAAAACATTTTGGTGAACGAAATCAAAAACAAAATCGTGGCTGCCAAAGATACCAACCGCATCGCCGACGTGTTTAAAGGCATTTACGAATGTCTGGATTTTTTCAATTCCAAACAAGATCTAACGGGCAACAAAATCCTCATCGTGCTTTCGGCGGCTATCAACAACAGCCGTTCGCCCATCAAAGCTGAAGATTGTATCGAAAAGTCTTCCAAATTCAACATCCCCATCTACACCATCACCTACAGAACCAGCAACAAATATGCTGCCGACAATTTTATCCGCCTCAGCGATAAAACCAATGGCAAGAGTGCTTCCGCAAAAAGCACCTCCGAAATCAGCTCAGCTATCACTGGTTTTATGGGTGCTGCCGACAAAGCCGCTGCTCCTGCAGGCAACAATTATATCATCACTTTCGATGCCTCGCAATCAGGCGAAAGTAACGGATTCGACATCTTATATAAAGGTGAAAAAGTAAGCGGCACCTACGCCGTTCCCGAAGGTCAACAATCCTTTATTGGAAAATATTGGTGGCTGTTTTTGATTGGTGGTGTGGTGATTTTAGCTATTATCTTAGTGGTGGTACTTATGTCTGCCAAAGGCAAAAAAGCCAAAGCTGAAGAAAATGCCCGCTTGAAAAATCTTGAAGAACGCAACATTCAACTACAAGAACAAATGCGCCAATCTTCGAATCAACGCACTATGGTCCCTCCAACTCAGGAAGCACAGAAATTTGATTTGAAACGCACCCAAATAGGTGGTGGCGGCGGAACACCTACCTTGATGGTTAGTGCAGGCAGTTTTGCAAAGAATTTCCCCATCAACAAAATGAAAATGACCATTGGTCGCAATGCCGACAACGATGTGGTGATACCCGAAACCACCGTCTCAGGCAGCCACGCAGCCATAGTGAACGAAGGCGGCAATTGGTTTATAGTGGACAACAACAGCACCAACGGCACCTTTGTGAACGGAACCAAAGTGAGCAAACAACGCCTCAATAGCGGCGACATGATTAAATTGGGCGGCGCTAATTTGAAGGTGGTGTTTTAGGTGAAAGGTAAAAGGTAAAAGGTAGAAGGTAAAAGATGAAAGGTAAAAGGTAAAAGATAAAAGATAAAAGGTAGAAGGTAAAAGGTAAAAGGTAAAAGGTAGAAGGTAGAAGGTATATGGTGCTTATTTAATTCAAAAGGTGTTGTTACCTGCGCTATGCAGGTATTATTAAATGCATTGTTTCCAGTAAAGAGTTGTTTTTAGCTTTCGCAAAATGTGCCAGCAACGATAGGAAGTTTCTATCTATACAAAGAAAACGTGAAAACATCAATAGACAACTGCAGAATGCAATAAACACTCGTGCAGAGAGAAATTCACAACTGCAGATTGCTCTTTGCACTCGTGCAGAGAGCAATTCACAACTGTATTTCGTATATTTCACGGGTGTTTTATCCAAATCGCAGTTGTGAATTGTATATATCACGATTTTTTTTCCCAATAGGAAGTTGTCAATTGCTTGTATGACATCTGTTTATACTAATTGGCTTTGCCAATAAGCTATTTCAGATTTAGGCAATCTACCCTTACGGTGGTAGAATCTACCTCCGTTGGAGATATCAAAAAAGGTTGTGCCTATTAAAAAGATTTTCTACTCTGCACTTCAAAAGACAAAAGGCTTGCCCATACAGAGGCAAACCTTTTCACTTTATAAACTTCACAACTTCACAAATCGCTTCCTTTCAAAAGGACTATCAATATTCCACACCGTAGCCACACATTCGCTGATGCAAAACAAGCCCATAAAATCGTAGCCTTTAAAGTCTATCATGGGTTGCAGAAAATCGCGCGCAGCGACAATTTCTTGTTTTAAACTGAGGTTCGTATCAATTTCGGTAGCTATTCCTGTAACTCGGATTTGAGTTTTATCGTGATAAAAACACAATTCTGCTTTAGGATTCGCAATAAGCTGTTTGTAGAAATCTTTATTTTTAGCTGTAGAGATAATGATGCCGTCCTCATTGGCTTTATAGGTCATAATTCCTCTTACGCGCGGCTGTTCAGTATCCGCAGTAGCAATAAAACATAAAGGGTTTTGATTGATGAACGCTAAAATTTCTTCTTTGGTAGCTAACATGGATGATTAGTTATAGTGCAAACAAGAGAACTGAAAAGTCAAATAAGTCAATTAAGTTAAATAAGTCAACTAAGTTAAATGAGTTAAATAAGTAAACCACCTATCTTTTCCCTTGTCCCTTTTACCTTTTACCTTGTCCCTTTTACCTTTTACCTTGTTCCTTTTACCTTTTACCTTGTTCCTTTTACCTCTTACTGTTTCTCAGTACACTTGCCTTTGGTTTCTTTCAACAAGCCCAAAGCCCGTTCATTTTTTGGATCAAGAGCCACAATTTTTTCCCAATAACGGATAGCATCACAAATTTTCTTATCAGGTCCAAGGAAGTAATAAGAAGCAAGGTAATCGTAGCAAATAACTAAGTCGGTAGCAAATTTAAGGGTGTCTTTTCCAACCATCTCCACATACTTTTGATAAAAGGGTCTGGCTTGCCACGAAACAGAAGCTGAGTCAATGTTCGAATTGATGATGCCGCGATAGAAGAAGCTTTTTCCATTCATGAAATCGGGTTTTGTATTAGTGATAAATGCAAACGTAGTATCTGCTTTTTTCCAAGTTTCACCACTTTTATCTGTTTTGCCGATGTTATAATACACCAAACCTAACTTATAATAATCAGCAACTTTCGACTTTTCTGTTGGTTTGCTAATCTTCAATTCATAATAAGCCGCAGCATCTTTATATTTCTTCATTTTGTTATACGAAGCGGCAATATCCGAAAGAATATCATAATTGAGCGTATCCATTTTATATGCAGCCTTGAACTTTTCGATAGCAAGGGAATCTTTGTTGTTTTTCGAGAGTGCTTTGCCATAATATGAATAATCTACAATCTTAATTTTGTCTGGAGTAGCTTTCTTGAAAAAATGATCACTTGCTTGAAGTGCTTTATCAAATTTCGCAGTTTCAAAATAACAAATCGCAAATGCTCTGTTAAGGTCGTTTCTGCTGGTATCTGACTTTGAGATTTCATTCAATTTGTTGAGAGCTTCTTCATATTTCTTCGATTCCATCAACACATTCACGTATTTGATTTTTGCAGAAATGTTGGTTGACATTTCGTCATATTTTTTGAAATAGAACAAGGATTTATCCAATTGGCTTGCTTTAGAATACAATTTGCCTAATTCTAAATATGCGGGAGCAAAGGTTGAGTCAATGGTAATACCTTCTTTATAATAGCCGATGGCTTCCGTATAATTTTTTGCCCGTATCCATAAATTACCCAAACGAAGTTTCGCGGCAGGCGATTTAGGTGCTAATTCCTGAGCCATTTTATATTGCGAAATAGCATTCGAACCATCGTTGTTTTCGATATAAGCATCCCCATAAATCAAATAAATTTGAGCATTCTTAGGATCGAGTTCCACAGCTTTTTCGAGGTAAGGTAATGCTTTAGAAATACTTTTTTTCTTATCTATCAACACATAAGCTTCAGCAATTTTTGCTAAAGTGATGGCTTGTTTTTCGGCAGAGATAGTAGATGTTTTGTTTTGTTTGCTCGGAAATTTCGATTTAGCATCATTGAAATCTTTCCGTGCCGCAGCGGTATCGCCTAACATCATAGCAACTTTACCCATACCCACATAGCACAATGGATTCGTAGGGTCAACTTCCACTCCTTTCTTAAATAAGGTCAAAGCATCATTGGCAGCAGCTTTTTCCGAACCATAAACGGTATCAGAAAAATACTCGTGCAAATAGTTTTCGCCATAATAAAAATATACATCACCATTATTTGGCTGACTCGTCAACAGGGTTTGAAATGCTTTTCCGGCATCTTCATACTGCTCCGAAATGGTCAGGCTGGTGATTGATTCTGCTGTTTGAGCAGTTGCTTTAAAAGAAAATAAAGCTAATGTAGCTACGATTAAAAAACCTGTGATTTGATTTAATTTGTTTAACATGGTGTTGTCCTCCGATTTCTATTTATTTCATTTTTTTATTTCTACAAGTCTGATTGGCATGGTTGCCGGAACAAGTCCTGATTTCAAAAAGATTCTTTGTCCCTTTTCGCCTGCAATGAACTGTGCAAATCCCGAGCCAAGACCTGAAAAATATTCACGATTTATCACATATACTTCTCTGATGAAAGGATAAGACCCATCTGCGATATAGCCTTGATACGGTTTCAAGAAAGGTCCTTCAGTATATCCTTCATGGGATACTCCGGCAATTTTAATTCTTTTCAAAAAACTATGCGAAACGCTATCTTGGGTATCACTAATCCAATTCACACTGATAATGCCAATAGCACCTTTATTTTTTTCAACATAATTAATAACTTCTTCATTCGAATTCACCGCATAACAATTGGGTGGAAAAACACGGCTCATTTTAAATTTTTCTTTTATATAACGTGGATTCCCTGATTTATTGTTATCAAAAACCACGCTTAAATCACCCAACTTAGAGTCTTTGTTAATCGCTGACCATGATGAAATCTTGCCGGCAAAAATATCTGCAATTTGTTCGTATTGCAAAGTAGAGTCCTCATTTTCTTTATTTATTATAAAGGTAAGCGCATCGTAAGCAATCTTTGTAACTCTTGGATAGATTTTCTGACTTCGTAGATTTTGATCTTCAGCAGGAGTAAGTGTCCTGTTGACGACTATCAATCGAACTGAATCATTGAGTAAATCTTTGAAGCAATCCACCTCATTTTTATAAGAAGCTCTGATGACCGCATAGGTATAAATAGCTTCGAAGGTGGAAACTTGTGAATCCAAAACTAAAGAATAGGATTCGTCAACGCTGATTTTGATGTTGCCGCGGGTAGGAGTTTCATCAATTTTGCCTGATGAGCCGCAGCCTGAAAACATAACAGTTAGCATAGCAACTGCTAGTAAAAAATTAATCTTTTTCATAGTCATTTTTGTTTTTAAGGTTAGGATAAATACGAACGAAACGAAATACACCGTAGATGATGAAGAAAAAAGCAAATACGGATTTATAAGTTGTTGGGATGTAGTCAAAGGATTTGGAAACAATCAAATAAATTCCCAGTCCAATATACATCACAACCATGATTAAACCAAAGATTACCATGAAATCGAAATTGAACTTCTTATGCATTAAAAAAACATAGATTGAATTGAAATAGAATACTTTTAATAAAAAAGCGGAGAGAATGGGATTCGAACCCATGAACCACTTTTGGCGGTTACACACTTTCCAGGCGTGCGCCTTCGACCACTCGGCCATCTCTCCGGAGGGTGCAAAGATATGACTTTTTTTATATGTAGCAGCGAAACTTTTTATTTCTTTTCTTTGAAATGCAAATTTGTGCTCAAAGTAACATACTATATTTGATGTTTCGGACATTGGAATTCATTGATTTGGTTGGTTTATGCAAAGATACTTCCATCTGCTTCTGAAAACAATACCAAACAAGTTAACGGTGGATATAAAAAAGATTACGGTATGATTTTTCAAGTTATCGGTTTTCTTGTTGATAAAAGTGCAATTCTTTCTAAAATAAACACTAATTTTGCCAAATCTAAATGAGAAACTATGAAACCGAATAAAGAACAAATAATCAATGCACTGAAAAATGTAATAGATCCGGATTTACACAAAGACTTGGTGAGTTTGGGTATGATTGAAGATATTAGCATCGAAAATGATGATGTGCGTTTCAAATTGGTGTTAACTACTCCTGCTTGTCCCTTGCGCGAAAAACTAAAAAATGATTGCATCATGGCAATAAAAACCTTTGTGGACGCCTCTATAAATGTGCATGTTGAATTGGGTTCAAAGGTAAGAAGTAGCCCCCAAGAGGCTGATAAAAAGGCTATTTTGCCTAACGTAAAGAATATTATATTGGTTGCATCTGGTAAAGGAGGTGTTGGTAAATCAACTGTTGCTGTGAATTTGGCTATTTCATTGGGCAAGACAGGCGCGAAAGTGGGTTTGATTGATGCCGATATTTATGGACCTTCCATTCCTATGATGTTTAATCTAAAGGATGAAAAACCTGAGACATTTGAGAAAGATGGAGTGCCTAAAATTATTCCGTTTGAGAAATTTGGTATTAAACTTATTTCCATAGGTTTTTTTGTTGATCCCGATAAAGCCTTAATTTGGCGCGGACCTATGGCTTCTAATGCTTTGAAACAGTTGTTTACCGATGTGGAATGGGGCGACCTTGATTATTTAATCATTGATACACCTCCGGGAACGGGAGACATTCATTTAACTTTGGTGCAGACTTTGGCATTAGCAGGTGTTGCAATAGTTACTACCCCGCAAGATGTTGCTTTGGCTGATGCTCGTAAAGCAATTAACATGTTTCGCACCGATGGAATCAAAGTTCCAGTGCTTGGATTGATAGAAAACATGTCGTATTTTGTTCCTGCCGAGTTGCCAGACAATATGTATTATATTTTTGGGAAAGGTGGCGGCAAAAGACTTGCTGCAGAAATGAAAACTCCTTTTTTGGGACAAATTCCGATAGTGCAAAGTATTTGCGAATCGGGAGATGCAGGCGAGCCTATATCCGTTTCAAATAATAATATTGTTGAAAAATCGTTTGCTTCTCTTGCCGAAAAGCTTACACAACAACTCTCAATCTGGAATGCTTTTTTTGAAGCTACGGATGTGGAACAACATGACGAATCGTGTAATTGTAAGAAATAAATAATTATAAATAAACTAAACATAAATAAAATGTCAACTAAAGATGAGATGATTGCGAAAGTAAATGGTGTTATTGACCAAGTAAGACCGTATTTAGAAGCTGATGGCGGAAGTATCAGTTTTGTGGAATTAACAGAAGATAACATCGTGAAGGTGGAATTGCACGGTGCGTGTCGTAGCTGCCCCATGAGTTTGATGACGCTGAAAAATGGTGTGGAAGCTGCTATGATAAAAGCAATTCCTGAAATCAAGGCGGTGGAAGCTATTAACTCGTAGGGACAAGGTGAAAGGGACAAGGTGAAAGGTGAAAGGTAAAAGGTAAAAGGTATAAGGTAAAAGGTATTTGGAAAGTCAAGGTATAAGTATCTTATGTTTGTTACTTGGTATTTGAAACTTGGTGCTTGGTATTTGGAGCTTGGTATTTGAAATTTGATTGTAATGATGAAGAAAAGAGAGATACATAAAGTTGGGATTATTGGCTCCGGGAAGCTGGGGACGGATATCTTTTACTATTTATTGCCCTTCAATTTTCAGTTAGTTTGGAAATGTATTGATGATGAGGAAGCCGAAAGGTGCAAGATTTCATTTCAAAAGAAACTTACCCGCCAGATGAAATGCGGTTTGATTGATGAAACTGCTTTTAACAAGATTCAGCAATTAGTTTCCATCAACTCATCAATTGAAACATTGGCGGATTGCGATTTAATCATTGAAGCTATTTGGGAAGACGAACTTCTGAAAAAAGAATTGTTTGAAGAGCTTCTTCCTTTGCTGAATTTTTATTGCATCATCGCCAGTAATTCTTCCTCCATCAATCCTTCTAAGTTAATCACTGCTGACAAAATCAAAAGTAAGTTGGTCGGTTTGCATTTCTTTTATCCAACTTCGTTGAAAAATATTGTGGAAATAATTCGTACCGACAATACATCACAAGAAACAATGAACAGGGTGTTGGATTTCTGCAAAACAATTCAAAAAGAAAAATTAGTGCTCGACGAAGCTCATTCTTTTATCTTAAATAAATTGTTCTTGGAGGTGCAACATGAAGCATGTTTATTATATAAAGAAGGAATTCTGTCCTATAAACAAATTGATGATTTGGTTAGCAATAATCTTTTTCCCGGCGGTATATTTTCCTTCTTCGACCATGTGGGGAATGATATTATGTTGAAATCGGTGAGGAATTATGCTGCTCAAAGCTTGGAACCTGATAAATATGCAGACATGATAGAGTTGTTAGAAGATATGGTTGCTAAAAATCTTTTGGGCGTTAAAACCAAAGCGGGCTTTTATAATTATAATGATAGTGGTGCTAAAGAAAACTTTACGTTGGGAATTGTGCCTGAGGATATTTTTTTGGAAAGTACTTTGCTCTGCTTAAAATCAGTTTTTATAAGAAAAGCAATCGAAATTGTTGCTGCCGGAGTTTGTTCACAAGAAATGCTTGAATATGCCGCTAAAGAATATACGGGTGCGGATAAAGGTCCGTTTGCAATTGGTCTTGAAATAAATAAATGAAAATATAAGATAATGGAACGTGTTGTTGTTACCGGAATGAGTTTGATTACGTCTTTGGGCTTGACCCTTGAGGAAAATTGGACGAATTTGGTTGCCGGGAAAAGTGGCGTCAGCAAGATAACGTTGTTCGATGCTTCGGAATGTGAAACGCGGATTGCTGCCGAAATTCCCGCAAGCTTCGATGCTCTGTGGGGCGCCTATATCAAAAAGCGCAGTGCCGACCAAATGACGCGCATCACCAAAGCCTGTTTTGTGTGTGCCAAAGAAGCGGTGAATCAGAGCGGAATCAACTTTGAGGAACAGGATAAGAGCCGTTGTGCCGTGATTTTAGGCGTGGTTACAACGGCTAACACATCGAGCGAGAAGAATCCCCAACTGCAAACACGCATTTTGAAAAGCATGAATAACGCCATGTCGGCGTGGATTTCCTTGGAGTATAAGTTGGAAGGTCCCAATTTTACGGTGGCATCGGCTTGCGCTTCATCGGCGTATGCCATAAGTTTGGGATATGAGATGATACGTTCGGGCGCAGCAGATGTGGTGATAGTCGGCGGAGCCGATTCTATCGTGAATAAAGAAGAAATTGAGGGATTCAATCATCTCTATGCCTTATCAACCGAAAACGATGTGCCCGAAAAAGCAACCAAGCCTTTCTCTAAGAATCGCGATGGTTTTGTGATAGGCGAGGGGGCAGGTGTGATGATTTTAGAGTCGGAAGCATCCGCGAAAGCGAGAAATGCAAAGATATTGGCAGAGATAGCAGGCTATGCCATCACCAGCGAAGCCTACAACATTATGGCACCAATGAAAGACGGAGAGGGCATTGCCAAAACCATAGCGAAAGCGTTGAAAAACTCCCAGACCAACATCGCGCAGGTGGATTATATCAATTCGCACGGCTCTTCCACAATGCTGATCGATAAGTATGAAACGATGGCAATAAAAAAAGTGTTTGGCGAACGAGCTTACAACATCCCGATTTCCTCGTCAAAATCAATGATAGGGCACACCATAGGCGCAGCGGGAGTCATAGAACTTGTCATCACCATTCAATCTATAATAAAAGGTATCGTTACGCCCACCATAAATCTTGATGAACCCGACCCCGAATTGGATTTGGATTATGTGCCGAATGTGGCTCGAAACCATACGATTAATTGTGCCCTTTCAAATTCTTTTGCTTTTGGTGGACACAATGCTGTGTTAGTTGTCAAAAAATATTTGTAATTTTGCAAAAAAAAATCTGATGGCAAAAATAACCGAAAATACCCGAAACGAAGTTAAAGAAACCGTTTATAGTTTCTTTATCGAAGAATGTGAAGTGGATGCTTCAGCTTTGAACGACGAGACCAATATTATCCGCGACATTGATGGCGATTCGCTGATGTTTCTGGAATTGATAGAGATTTTCAAGAAGAAATATCAACTGCACATTGAGCTGAAAACGATTGGAAAATATGTGGTGAAGCATCCCGCCGAAACCATAGGCGCACTGATTGACATGACGATGCTTATTATTGAGCACGAAGATCGTATTGTGAATCTTGATTAAAGCTTTTTAGGTTTTAGACTATTAGACTATTAGGTAGGAGGGGCAGAAACTGCACGCTGAGACCTGAAACTTGCAACTTGCAATCTGAAATTTGCAATCAGCAAGGTGTGGTTTATGGTTGGATTATGAAAATGCCCGAGCTTGCCGTGTTGCCCAAGCGCAAGGGATTGTAGCCCCGACTTCATCGGGGTAAACTCCAAGCCCACAGGGGCGTTTTTCACGCCCCGCGGACTTGTAGCCCCGACTTCATCGGGATAAACTTCAAGCCCGACCCCGTAGGGGATGCGCACAAATTATTTTTATTATTCTTAGTTTTATTAGGATGGTTTCGAGTGATGATAGGATGACTCGAAGGAGTTATATTTTGCCGTGAGTGATGATTATATACACTAATTTTAGGAGATAATACAGGTCTAATTTCGATAGGAGAAAGAACAAAGTCAAGAGCGTACTTATAGCGAACGTCCAGCGTGCTACAACTCTAAGTTCTCTTTGGTGAATACGTATGAGAGATTTATAATAGAGGCGTTGCTTCTCGCTGGGGAGTTCTGTGATGAAAAAGAAGTTTGCAATTTTTTCGCCTTGGATGTTTTCGACAGTTCGCACATACAGAAATTTGTCTCTTTGAGTCATGATGCAATCCTCTAAATCGAATTCGATTAGGATGTCATCATTAATAATTGTCATAATGTCGTCTATAACGCCAACGTTTTCGTTTTGCACCATGATAGCGCGGCGTTTGAGTCTTCGTACATAGCGTTTTCGGATGTAAATATATAGCAATATAAAGACGATGAAAAAACTGATATAATAGATTAATGTGTTGATATGGCAGCAGATGTTAAATAAAAAAATCAAGAAAGATGCTAGGAGTGCAGCGCGCACTATGCTGCCTAATTTTGACTTTTTCATGTGGATATTTAATGCTTTTTCGAGGCTGGATTTCTGTTCGTTAGTCATAGATTTTCATTTTTATAAGTAAACATATTATTAGTAATCCTGTTCTTTTTGATTTGCATTGCAAAAGTACAAAAAAATATGGTCTATGGATATTTCGCAAAAAATAATTTTACCTTCGGCAATGTCTGCCTAAATTTTGATGAAGCGAAACGCTTCTTCGCACTTTTCATTCTTCACTTTTCACACTTCAAAAATTTATTAGCAACTGCCAAAATGTCCTATTTTGACGTGGGAGGATCGTTAGCCATGACAAAACTACTCCTTTCACTTCTGCGGACGCTCCTTTCACCTCTGCGGACGCTCCTTTCACCTCTGCGGACGCTCCTTTCACCTCTGCGGACACTCCTTTTACTTCTGCGGACGCTCCTTTCACTTCTGCGGACGCTCCTTTC
>CAIWVT010000560.1 GCA_903916135.1 uncultured bacterium | reverse complement strand
TCCTCAACTGTTTCAAGGCGATTCACTGCCCAATCCAAATACTCAGATGATAGGTCGCATGATAACCATTTACGCTGTAATTGCTCTGCACAAACGGAAGTTGTACCAGAACCACAAAAAGGGTCAAGCACAGTGTCTCCTATTTTTGATGAGGCTAAGATGATTTTGCGTAACAGTTCCTCCGGCTTCTGTGTTGGGTGTGGTGTCTTTTCGTGCATACCATTGCACGTTGTCGGCACTTCAATAATGTCTTGTGGTATTTCCAAAACATCTTTTGGTTTTGCTCCCAAAGGGTTTGGTTCCCAAATATGATTCCCATTTTTGCCGTTACCGTATTGACTTGTCTCAGCTTGTGGATGGCTTGGATATTTTAAAGTATGCTCGCTGTATGGGATGCGAATGTCATCAATATTAAAGGTGAAATCTTTTGTCTTACGCAAATGCAAGATACTTTCATGGCTTCGTCCCCAGTCGCTGCCAAGGTTTGCTTTATTTTTATAATTCCAGATTATCCATCTGCAACCTTTAAAATACTTTGTTGCCGGATGTTTCAAGTCAGCAAGAATTTCAGAAAAGCCACAAATAAAAAGTGTTCCGGTTGGTTTTAGAACTCTCGCCGCTTGTTCAATCCAACGCATTGAAAATTTAATATATTCTTCCTGACTTTCAAATGTGTCCCAGCCTGCTTTATTAATATTGTAGGGTGGGTCTGCAAAAATCATGTCAACACTTTTATCACTTAATGATTTTAACCACTCGATACTGTCACCTTGCCAAAGTTCTCCGTTTGGGTGCTTATAAAACAAGGTCGGTTCGTCATTTCGTTTATTTCCGATGTCTATAGGTTGTCTTTCTCCTTTCAGTTGTACTATTCCAAAGAATGACTGTATTTCCTTATTTCTTTCTAATGTCTTTCCCATTGCTTATATGTTTTGTTCGTTGCGTTTTTTTCTTGGCATTGGCTATAACGTTGAGCAGCCTTGCTGTGTGCCTGCAAAATTAATACTTTTATCTATCATTCGATGCATAATATCTATTCTTTATAAAAAATATCCTCCTGCCAATTCTCAGGATTAAGAACAATATAATTCGAAATCTTTTGGTAGGATGCATCATTACGAATAATATGGTCATGAAAACAGGCTTGCCATATCATATTGTAATTATTATTTTTGCGAAACCAATTCGTTACACCAATTTTAAATCCCCTGACAATAGATGCCAAATTCCGTGATTGTGGACCAAAACAATTTTTGTATGGCATTTGTGATGATATTGGCGGCGGCATATTTGTTGGCATGTGTAGAGACGCAAAATTTTGCGTCTCTACGGGCGGCACGGGCGAAACGGGTGGCACCACCGTTCCAACCGTTCCCGATTCCGTAATAAAAATTATTCCATGAACATGATTCGGCATCACGATGGATACATCCAACATTACATGCGGAAAATGCTTCGGGATGTCCGCCCAACATTGTTGCGCACGACGTCCGGCATCATTCCAAATCATGTTATCATCAACAATTTCACCAAACAGCCATTCGCGATTTTTCAGAACGATAGTAACAAAATATGCAGCCTGCTTTGAATAATCCCAACCTTGCAATCGTGCACTTTCGATGCGATATTTATTTTGAAATAAAGTCATTTAGGGTGTATTTGATATTCGTATTATTTTCATTTCAACGACTTGTGCATAACGGTTAAGGTATTGCCGCACTGCCGCCTGCTCGAATGTTTCAGCTTAGCACAATACTTTCTGGCGGCATGGTCGGCAATACCTTCGTTACCTGCTGGGCTTTTTTCTCATTATTGTGTAGAGTTCACTTCATTTCTTTCTGCCAACAAAATATCCATACCCAATATAATCTTTGTTGTCTTTGAAGAACTTGCTATACTCTTTCATACCTTTTCTTAAATCTTTATTTCGTAGCATATACCAACTCATTTTTAAAATGCCTTTTATGCCAAGAGATTTAATATATAACATTTCCATGTTTCGTAATTTATCTGAAAAATCATTTATTGTTATATCAGTCAAACCCATTTTCTCATAAAAGTCACGCCATTCATCAAATGTTTTAGTGGAAAAACCTTCCCATATTTTATAAGCTTTATCAACTATTTTTTGTTGTGGATTTTTTTTCCAACTCATCTCAAGGTCGCCAATATAGCCTCCAGTCTTAGTAACCCTCATGAATTCCCTAAAAGCCTTCTCTTTATTCATCAAGACTGTAGAGCATTCAGCAAAAACTACGTTAAAACTATTATCATCAAATGGTAATTTATGAGCATCATGATTTATAAAGCTTATCTTTTGAGAAAGTCCTTTTTTTTCAGCAAATTTTTTTGCATAATCAACCATATTGCTTGATAAATCTACACCAATAACATTACAACCATATTTTTCCGTAAGATAGATTGCAGTAATACCCTTACCACTTCCAATATCCAAAACTTTTGAATTCTTATTTATTTTACAGTCATCTGCCATTTCAAAAGTTTTTTCCAATCCTCCAGGATGAAGTATTTCTACACCGCATGAATACATCATCTCGTCAATGTTAGCCATCGAGGTTAAACTGACTTTCTCTGTTGGTTTGTATGTTTCTTTTAGTTTCATAATATTAATTTCCTTAAATTTTCTATTTCTTTATTCATAGCTATAATGTCTTTTTCAGCCTTGCACGTAACGGGCAGAAAATTGCAGCAGTTTTTTCAATTGCTGCAATTTTTGCGTTATCGCCTGTGCCATTTTTTTCTGTAATTATTCGATGTCTAAATAAATTTCCAAATGTCTTCAATTAGCAAATTGTCAAAGGTCTTGATGTGGTCTTTGAGAATTGATTCAGTTCTCATATTTGGTCTGATGTCGCAATAATAAACTCCGTCAAGCGGATTTAGTTTTACTGTGTAGCCCTTGAAGTGTCCAGAAAGAAAAGTTGAATTGATACCATATTCATTTTCTCGTTTGGAATTTTTTCTTTGAACATCATTCAAAAAAATGGCAATGTGTGGAGTTGCTTTTTCAGTTAGCTTATTATAAAGAAATTTGTCAATGAAAATTTTATCAATGCGGTCTTTGCTTGATGTTTTAATAGAGCCAATAACTTTCACGTCATAGTTTTTCTCAATAATCAAATCATGCTGATAACTCATATTGAATTGTGGTTCTCCTTCAACAATTACCGGAACTTGAATTACTCCAGCGCTGCAAGGAATTCCAATTTCACGAATGATTAAACGAATAAAGTGTTCAAATAAATCACCATTTAGTTTTCTTGCAGTGTTTGATTGTCCTGCCGGCAATCCGTCTAATGCAGAGCCAACAGATTGTTGTATAGTGTATGTTGAATTGTTGAGAACTTGTCTTATCGCTTCATCATTTTTATTGATGGTCTTTATACTTTTCAAAACTCTTAAAAACTCTTTTGATGTCTTAGCAAATGTTTTTGCATCATACATCAAGGTTGAATTGATTGGTCTTGTAATTTGGAAATTACCTTCTTTGTTGTATTGATAAAAACGGTAGTGATTTTCATTTTGAGAAATTATTGTTGCCTGAAGATTGTCAGTTATATAATTCAAGTATTCATCACAGAAGGCTATGAATGCTTTCAAGTCAACAAAATTGCTTTTGTTTTTAGCTTTATTTACGAGTTGTGTTAGTTTCATCTTATTGAGTTACGTCGTTTTTGGTTTTCAAAATCATATTTATTCCACTTTTCAATACTCCAATCCTCAACTGTTTCAAGGCGATTCACTGCCCAATCCAAATACTCAGATGAT
>CAIWVT010000559.1 GCA_903916135.1 uncultured bacterium | reverse complement strand
ACGTTTCAGTGACCGAAGTCAAGAGTAGCTACTCGAACATTACATTCTTGCTGAACAAATGGCGTTAGGTAGTTTCAGTGACCGAAGTCAAGAGTAGCTACTCGAACAAGGTATAACAACTGACTCAATAGGTTACCAATGTTTCAGTGACCGAAGTCAAGAGTAGCTACTCGAACTTAATAACGGTTATTGTTATTCCTTTACTTGTGTTTCAGTGACCGAAGTCAAGAGTAGCTACTCGAACTTAAACAGCAGTAGCATTGCACAAGCCACGAAACGTTTCAGTGACCGAAGTCAAGAGTAGCTACTCGAACATCAATAAAGTTGGTAACTTTTATGTTGTGATTGTTTCAGTGACCGAAGTCAAGAGTAGCTACTCGAACAATCAAGCTATCAATTTAATAGTTAATAAAAAACGTTTCAGTGACCGAAGTCAAGAGTAGCTACTCGAACGGACAATTCCCTGATTTGGATTCTATTGTTAAAAGTTTCAGTGACCGAAGTCAAGAGTAGCTACTCGAACAGAAGGTGCAACAATATTCAATATTACTTTGTGGTTTCAGTGACCGAAGTCAAGAGTAGCTACTCGAACCACAAGGGAAGCTTGTGGTTGAAGAAATCCATGTAGGTTTCAGTGACCGAAGTCAAGAGTAGCTACTCGAACAAAATTGGAAAGAAAGAGGTTGCCAAGTTTGGAAGGTTTCAGTGACCGAAGTCAAGAGTAGCTACTCGAACTTTAAAAAATTAAAAATATGATAATAAATGAAGTTTCAGTGACCGAAGTCAAGAGTAGCTACTCGAACAATGTACTTCAAAGAAGGGAACAGTAATTGCAGGTTTCAGTGACCGAAGTCAAGAGTAGCTACTCGAACTCAGCAGTTGCAACAAAGATTATAAAGTTGGACGTTTCAGTGACCGAAGTCAAGAGTAGCTACTCGAACAAAATGGCAACAATTAATGTTAGCCCAAGTTAAGTTTCAGTGACCGAAGTCAAGAGTAGCTACTCGAACAATGCACCGATAGAAACATTAAATTCAGCTGGCGTTTCAGTGACCGAAGTCAAGAGTAGCTACTCGAACAATTGTTGTTTCACAAAAAAACGATTGCACAAAATGTTTCAGTGACCGAAGTCAAGAGTAGCTACTCGAACAGTAGGGATAAGCGCACAAAATAAACCTTTTGCGTTTCAGTGACCGAAGTCAAGAGTAGCTACTCGAACACAAAGGTACTACTATTTATTTATATAGCAAGCATTTCAAAGAACTTTTTATGGACGCAATATGGCTGTTTTATGCAAATCTCAGAAAAACAAGGTTTTTTGCTTTCCCAGCCAATAGTCCATTTCAGCAAGCTTTTTGCCATCGTGTGTGCGCATCTTTTCCATATCCTTTGCTTTAATAGGCAAAAAATACATCCGGCTGCCTTTTGCCTCCGCATTGTCAAGCAAAGTTTTTAACTTTGTTCTAAATTCAATGTTTTTGCTCGGGTTCCCGGCGCCATACCACACCGAATAGTTGATTCGCTCATAGCCATATTGCTCCGTAAGCTTAGCCACTTTTTGCAAAGTGCGCCCGTGCGTAATGTCATACATTATAATATATAGATACGTGCTAGTTGCCATACTGTTTAATTTCGTCGCTCAAAAGTTTGGCGGCTGATAGAATATGGTTTTTCAACGAACTTACATTGCCCCCGAACGATATGCGCGATTCCAATTTCTCATTAAAAAGTTCGATGAGTTTTTTCCTCCCAATTTTCGACAATCGCATTTCGTCATCTTTCGTCTCAGTAATTTTGCCATCAATTTTGTTTTCTATAACTGCCGTCAACAGCATACGGTCAATGATGGGGCGAAAAGGCTCCATAAGGTCAAAAACCAAAGAAGGCAACTTGTAACCATCTCGATGTATAATGCCCAAAGCAGGGTCAAGCCCAATGGACAATACCGCTGTTTCAACCTGATTCTTCAGCATACCATAAAAATAATTCAAGCAATTGTTGAAAACATCTTTGGCAGGGCGCTTAGTGCGCAAGCTGAACATAAAAGGTTCGGGCAGCCGTTGTCCAACCACCGACCAATAACATTTGGCGGCAAAAGCTTCCACAAAAACAATATCTTTTTTCAAGATTTTCTTGTTTTTCTTCTTATCATAATGGCTGAACTGATTTTTTATTTGAGCAATCACTTGTGCTATTTCCCCTGCCATCGCCGGGCGACGGTCGGCTATGTATCCTAAATTGTTGAGTTGCCCATCAATTTTGGCAGTTATGAGGTTGAACGCATACCTCAATGCGTTCTCGCTTTTGGTATAGGCGTATTGATTTCGCCTTAAACTGGAGATATTGATAAAATGAGGCGACCAGATGCGGGCTTCGGGTGTGCCGCTATAGTCGCAAATGATTACCGGAATTTCGCTTTGGGCTGCCAACACCAATGCAGGGCTGCTCAATCGGCACGGCATAGTAACTAATATGCTGCTTACTTTTGAGGGATGTATCAGCCTACTGTCGTCACCCACCTCAATCAAAAAACATTTATTCCGAACGCTCAGTTGCAATCCATACGTGTCTAATACTATTTGCATACTACTTTATCTTAGCGATTCCTATCAGTGAACTTCGTAGCCTATATAGCGCCAACTTATGCTTTCTTCTTCCATGCTCACATCCTCCGCCCGATTCAATTGCTCGCTCAGTTGTTGATATAGGGGATGATGTTTGCCATAAATGCCTCCCACAAAATTGAGCCGTCCCCGCAACACTTGTTTCATTTTGTCTATCCAATCAAACACATGATAGTCGGGCAGCGAATGAACAGAGGAACAAACTTGATGCAGATTGTCTATGCTTTTCTTAAAATCCGCGATAAACTCATCAGGGATGCTAACAGTGTTGCCAACCATCAGCCCGGTGATTTCCTTTGCATCATTTTTTCCATACCATTTGGTTTTTGTGGGGTTAATCACAAAACGATGCGAACGCATAATAGCAATAATTTCATCAAAATGCTTTGTTGTGATGGCTTGTGTACTCGAAAAAGAAAGGTCATCCACATAGCGGGTGTAGGTTATATGTTCACATCGGCTCCAACGCAACAATTCATTATCGAAATTGATGGTAGCAAAATTTGAAAGCACAGGCGACGTGGGGCTGCCCATCGGCAGTCGTCCTTTGTAAGTAACAAGTTTGCACATTAAAGCCTCTGTTTCCGGCTCAAAAGAAAAAAACTGATAATCTCCAAAAATGTTTTTGAGCTTCTCGTTTTCTATTTGATAAAAAAAACTGTCGAAATCCATATTCACCAAATAATTCATGCCTAAATGCTTTTGGGCATTGGTCAGTATGTTACGTCTGTCAGGGTCGGTAGCCATCGAACGCACATAGCCAAATGCGGCATCGGTTTTCAAATCGCAATACATATATTGCAATTGGTCGGCTATGCGGTCCAGCACGTTCTTGAGCGTCCCTACTGGATATTCTATGGTTCGTTTTTTGTCCGTCCCGGGTTTTGGTCGCTCAAAAACTCTATAATTCTCTTCGGGCTTAATTCCCAAAAGTTCCGCTTTATTGATGCAAATAAAAGAAGCAAGGTCGGCAATAGTTTTTAGTTTATCGAATCCCATAACGCAGAATTTAAGTCGGAGTAGAAGGTGCCGTAAGTTTCATAATCCGCCCGTAGCCCAATGCTTTATTATTGCCCAAACAAACAAATTCGGGCAAATTCACATTGATGTCTATTGCCAACGAAATGGGTTGAAAATAATGCGGATGCTTGCTCAAAACAACCTTCACCTGCTGCCGTTGCAGATTGTCGAAATCCGTTATGCTCAATTGAAAATCTGTCAGGTCCAGATGCAGATATTTGGCAAAATCGTTTTTAATATGCGTAGTAAGCAAATTTTCGAGAAACTGAATTTTTTCGTTAACAGCACGCAACTCCAGAAAGGTTTTATTTGTTTCGTTAGTGCGAAAAGGCAGACAATCTGTAATACTGAATTGTCGCGGTGTAGCGCATATATCCACCTCAGTTTCCTCAACTCTTGCAACTTCAAACTTCAGATATATGTTCTTATCCACTTCCACCGGACGCGAGGTATCTGCCAGTAACTCCTTCACCGTATCAACCCCTTCGTTGATGCTTGTGAGATAAAATAGCCCATCAATTTTATGGTAAATTATCATAGGGTAGCCGGTTTTTGTATCGCCGGTTTGCTCGTCGTGGTTATGAAAAATATCTGTTACCACACAGGCTTTGCGCAGGCGGGATTTGTTGGTGTTGTAAATTCTATTTATTGCTTTACGGAACCAATCGCAGTTCATCTCATCAAAATGTATTTCGCAGGTGGCGGGACTTAGGAGTGGTGTTGCGCGGTAGGTAGTAATTCTAATCATGTGATATGTTCATTAATTTCAATGCTTCACCTTCTATAACAATACTCTAATTTGAATCAGGTATTCAATTCTTTTCTGTCAATCACTAAGTATTTATAGCGCATAAGGTCAATTAAATTATGGTATAATGATGCTAAAGAATTTGAAAAACTACTTTCTAATCCATCATTTAAATTACGAGGCAAAAGAACACCATTATCATTATAGTATAATACACATAATTGCGGATGTTTTAATTTTATTTCATTAATCAATTCATCAAATGGGGTAGAATTCTTTTGATCAAATTTATCCTTTTCATTATTAATAAATAAAATATCAAACTTTGATTTTAGAACATCTGTTATAACCTCTAATGAATAACTGATGTTTTTTTCAATAAATTCATTCTCAATAAAATATGTTCTGATTTTTTTCTCGCTCTCGTAATCCGATGAAATAACATGAATCCTTAGTAGTTGTTTAAATTTATTTTCAGCAATTTGATTTTTAATTTTCTTTTCGAGTGCTTCCTTCCATTCAGAACTATTCAGATATTTCATAAAATAGTTGTGCACTTTTTCATTTATCCGTGTCTTTAAATAAATACCGGTACCAAATAAACCAAAAATTGCTATTACCAACATGATTACAGGAAAATATGCAACATAGGAATTCAAATATTTTTCCTGAACATAATACTTAATGTCAGTTTCTCTGAAGTCAAAATCTTTATTGAGGTTTGTAATGTCAGCATTAAGTATTTTAATAGTCTTTTGCAAACTATCCACTTTTTTCTTTAAGCCAATTACCTCTTTTTGATTTGTCGCATCCTTGTCAGATGTTTTAGTTTGAGAATAACCGCTAATGGTTAAAAGTAACAGGATAGCTAATAAAGTTGAACTTATATATTTTTTCATGACGTAAAATTTTTGAAGCTTTTTTAATAACACAAAACTATACTGCTTTTTACAGCAGTTTTATCATTACCCAACCCAATGGTATTTGATCTATTGTAGCCAATGACCGCGTAATCGGGTAAATCTCTTTTAAACCATCATCAGGAAAACCTGCACAGTAATTTAGATATTTAATCCAATCGTCATTGTCCTCGTCCTCGCCTCTTGATTTGAAAAGTACTAAGGCTATGGTTTGATAAAACTGCATCTTCCCTTGTCCCAGGCGCAAATAAGCAACATCCGTTGAATTTTCAATTTCTTCTGAAAGAGCAGTTAAATGCCCCTGGTATTTATCAAGGTCATCATTATTGAATGCTTCATACGAGAGCACATTTATTTCGTAATCCAGCACATCTTTACTATAGGCATTGATTGTCTTACATATTTGTTCCCATGTACAGAACTCCTGAAGAATTTTAGGGTATTTTTTCATACCTCCAAACAATGATGAAAAATCAATGCTTAATTTCGCTTTGCATTTGTTATCTGCATCCACACATTCTTTCAAAACACGAATATCTTCCTTTTCTTCATCTAATCTGAACCTGCAAATTTCATAAGCTGCCATTTCATCCAAAGCAATGTTGTTAGAATCGCCAAGCTTTAAACATGACATTGCTAATCGTTCTGCAGTATCTCTGTTGATTCCTTTTGGGTTCAATACACCAAAACATTTTTCTTCAATTAGGTTTGCGAAACATTTTTCAAGCTCTGTATGTTTTTCTTCTATTTGATGATAGGAAAGTTTTTCATTATTTTTCGGATAAATCCATCTCAAATTCTTAACCCACTCGTCCAAAGCATAAGCATTTGCAGGATTTAACATCCACTTATAGAGTAACGCACTTCTTAATGCTCCTTTAATTGTACTGCCGGGAATAAAAACATTTCCTCCTGTACTTACAAACCTATGCATTTCAACCGGATTGCCGGATAAATAAACAGGGTAAGCTAACTCCTGACACACATCATCTATCGAAACTTTAAGTCTGTTGATTATAAAATCCTTTAGAAAATTGAATTTTTGCAGATTCATGTTTTTTTTCACTGATGCAATGAAATCTTCCGTAAGATTTTTCTCGTAAAGAATTTGACTGAATTTCGTGGAATCAATAAACCTGATTTTCCTGCCTTCAATAATATAATCGGTAAGCGGCGAAAAGCTTTCACCGCAGCCAATATGCATAGGTGTTCGTGCAGTAATTTCAAGTGAATACTGGTAGCCTAAAGGAGTTTCATTATTTATTTTTTGTTGATCCATGATTCAGGAATTGAAAGGTTTAACGATTTGCCATTTCTTTTATAAACGTTGGTAGAGCTATCAGGACTGATATCAATTACTTTTCCCTGAACATCCTTTGAGAGTATTGCACCTTCGCTCATAAGCCGCACTGTTTTTAGAATACTATAACCGCCTGTGTTATCGCCTGTCCTTCGCCCTCCCCGGAAAATAGTTTTATAATTCACAATATCCGGAATATCTTCTGCTTCGGGCAATAGCAAAGAAGTAGAGGCAAAATAATTTCCGAGGTAATCTTTTATCTGCCAGTTTTCAATTATATCAGCTCCATCTAAATTCCCAATTGTGGAGCGTTCGCCGCCAATTCCACTTTTGACAAGTATTTCAATAACAGTTCTGAAATTTTTCCCGAATTCTTTCTCAAATGTTTCATTTCCCTTGTAAAGAAAATAATAATGGATGTTCAGAGGATATTTTACTTTATTTACCTCAATATCATTATCAGCAATTTCAATGCGGTCCAACTGGTATAAATTATCTTCTTTTGTAGGACTATGTACAAGCACTTTAGGAGTTGTTTGATTGAGATACAAGCGGATTTTGCTAATCTGCTTATCACTTAATGCTGAAAGTTCATCTTTATGTATGGCAAATTTTTCCTGTAATATCCTGATGTCAGGGGATTGAATCAATTCTTCGCGATTGACAATCGTTTCCCAAAGTTTTTTAGAAATGAAATTTATCTTTGAAAGCGATTTATGATTATCAGTTTTTATCAGATCATAAGATACTGGCTTGGGCAAAAACCAAATAAGTTCATCACCCTTGTCAATACAAAAATATACTGAAGAAATAAGAATATTTCCGTTTTCAAATTGTTTTACAAAATCATCGGTATTTTTAAAAATATCATCATAAGTTCTTACAAGAGCAGAAAATAAAGTATCCGACCTCATAAATAAACCCGATTTGTTAAGCGCGGTATCAGTGTCCGGCGCATATTCCCCGAAATGGAATTGAAACCCCGGCTGGCATTTTAAAATAACAGCTTTCATTGAATAAGATTATTTATTACATCAGGTCAGAAAAAATTTCTGTTACATGCTTCATATCCTCAACAGATACCTTGGAAATTCCAGTAATATCACTTATGGTAATCTCCGAAATTGAAACTATCTTAATTTTAACTTCACCGGAACCCCTTGAGCCATGTCCGCCAAGATAATCAAGGTTCAGAAGTGTGAATGCCTCATATATTAATTTCAGGTTATCATCTTTCACATCCTTATCATAGATATCAAGCATCATATTAAAATTAAAAATTGAACCTGCTGGTATCCGCTCAATTTGCCTTGGATGCTCAGCAGTTCCTTTACTACGGAAAATTGTATTTTCAGTTTTTACTTCGCTGAATTTATAATCCAGTACTCTTTCATTTTCCTTTCCAAAAGTGCCTTCAAATGCTTTAGTATCCAAAGGGGCATCTCTAATAAAAAGTCGTGTAATGCCTATTTCAGGTTTATCATTTGCGCCAGTCTTAGGTTTATCATTTGCACCTGAATCACCGAATAAAATTTTTAATTCGTCTGGATCTGATTCGACTTTATTACTTCCTCTAACTTTTGCAAGTAGTCCCCGCATTTTCCCCTTAAACGAGCTTCCGGGAATATAGGGCAATCCGCGTCCAGTTTTTATAACGTTCAAGTCAACGCCTCCTATTTCGAGTGATGATTTGTTTCCACCAATATGAAGTCCCGTTTTTGCTTCTATGGTACCCTCAATTGTAATTTTTCCTATTAGTTTCATATTTTACAATATTAATTATTTTTCTCCGTGATAAAATTTATGATATGCAACTATGCTTTCTAAAATGTAATCTAATCCTTTTAGCATTGATGTTTGTTTTTCAGTATCGGTTTCATTGGTAATTTGAATAATTAATTCATCAATCACTGTTGCTATTACCTTGCCATGTTCTTCTTTCACTCTTGCACCAACATATGCCAGTCTCGGGCGTTTCAGGTTCAAATCATTTATACTATTGGCATTTTTCAAAAGTTTAAAAATGTTGCGAATCTGATGATAGGACATAATATCGCGGCGATTGGGCCAATTAACCAATCCCCGTACAGCCTCAATGCCGGTTTTTATTTCTTCTGTAGATGCTATTTTAAAATTAAGGAGTTTTGAAATTCCAGGAGTGTACTCCTTTGCAATTTCTTCCACTTTTTTACGTGGAGGTTTGTCTTTTCTGTCTTTATTAGAATTTGTCGTTATCATTATGTAAAAATTAAATGTATGTTTCTATTTATTTTCTTGTTAAAAAGTCCGTCCATCTTGCTGCAACAGGAAATGTATAAGGTAATCCCTGTTGTTTTTCAAAAGCATCTAAAAGATATTTCTTATAATATCCGCCCAAAGTATTATCCTGAGGTCTTCCAAAGAAATTATCATAATATTTTGCTTTGAAGTACGACTGCTTTTTGATATCCCGCAATTGATATAAAAACCTCCATAATATTGCAGGGTCAAAAGGCTTCTTATTATCTATCCAATAATCGGTTTCTGTATTTTCAAAAGAATCCATAATCCTTTGCAGAAAAGATTTCCCTTCTCTGTATTTTTTAATCATGGTTTCCATTTCGCTTTTCAGTTCACAAACTTGTGCAAACTCATCCCACAAAAATACTTTACCGAGAAAAGAGATTTTATTCTTCATGGGCTTACCTGAAGCATCAGTAATTTGAGTGCTTAGTCCGGTATTTTTTGCTTTATGTAATGCATCCTCCACTTGTTCTGCAAATTTAATTACAGGATAATGTGCATCTACCAAAACAAAAGCTGCCGATATTGTGATTGGCGCTGTAAGCGCAGGGATTGACGCCCTAATTTGTTCCTGATATAAATGAAATTCCTTTTGCAGTTTCATTGCAAATTCAATAACCGCATCCCATGCACCGATTATAAAACAATCATCTCCGCCTGCAAATACAACATAAAGATTCTCGCCATAAATAGGTGTTACAATCTTTGTTTTGTTAATTGGGATTCTAACAGAAAACGTTCTAAGTTCTCCTTTCTTTAGTTCTTTAATTTCAAATCTTTCCTCTCCACGAATTTCTTTGCCGTTATCATCAATTTCTTTTGAATGACTTTTAAATGTGGATTGTAGCATTTCTTTCAATTTTTCTTTGAAAAAATACTCAAGCTTATTTGCCAACTCTGTATTCTTTTGTTCAGTTTCAATTTTATTAACAACTGAACTCATGTTATCCACATCCAATTTCAGAACACCCAGTTTATCGGTTCCGGTTCTTTTTTTAGCTTTTTCAGCAAGTTCTTCCAAGCCTACTGTGACATTATGACTATCAAGTGGAATATTTGAAAAGATAGCTTTTGCTCCCGGCACATTATTATTTTCAAGTTTCAGACTAAATCCAAACAAGTTTATTGAATCAGGTGTGATGAAAAGCAAATTATCTGCTTCTGACTTCTTAATTGTATAATACTTATTCCGGATGAAATTTTTCTGGAAATCTATGAATTGCTGCTGCCCTTTGCTTTTTACTGCATTATTTTCCTTGTATTTTTCCGTATCTGTATAAGGTTCGAAAACTGTATTTGAATCGGCTAAACCTGAAATCCAGGATAATT
>CAIWVT010000558.1 GCA_903916135.1 uncultured bacterium | reverse complement strand
GTTGTTGCAGTAAATGGTGGTGGAGTAAATCCTGCTCTTGAAAGCAAAGCCATGTATGCTAAAACTCTTCGTCTCCATCTTGTCAAAGCACTTCTATCTTCTTCGGCTGGTTTTGTAAAATCAATTTGCTTAAAGTTTTCTATGAACTTTGAATCTCTTTCATTAAAAGAACCGTCAACAATTTCTTTCCCAAGTTGTAAATTGTCTTGAAGAAAAAAATTAAGCAACATCATTTTTCTATCAGGATCATTCGGATGATTCATGATTCCATAAGTAACTACTTCATCATCCTTATTCACTCCCTTGTTTTGCCAAACATTTTTTATTGCAGTTGGTAATGCAGCTCCGCCTTGGTCTTGTGTGTTCTCATTTGCATATTCTCCATTAGGGTCAAATACAATTTGTCCAATTCTTAAACCTATCTCATTGTTTTTTGGGAATCGTAAATCATAAACTGATTGCAAAATTATTTTTGTAGTGTTTGATTTTCCTGTTCTTGTCATTCCAAACAATGCAGATTTTTGAGCAAGCAAATCATTTGGGTTAATGTAAACATGAACACTGGAAACTCCTTGAAACTGTCTATTAGTTTAAGCATAACGAATTTCTCCTAACCTAACTCTTGATTCGCCTGTGTTGTTTGTCGGGTCTGTATAATTTACAATTAGCTGTAATGCTTTTGCATTTGGTTTGAAAACTTTCAGACCTCTGTTCGGATAATAGTTAGAGATGTCGCAACCGAACCGCAAATTCAATTTTGATTCAGGATTTGTTTCATCTTCCTTTTCGATAAAAAATGTCCCAATTACCCTGCACTTCACACCTGCATAACTCAAATAATTTCTTGTGTGTGGATCCATTGCTTCCTTGTCCCAATGTTTATCTGTTTCTCCACTAACTCGTTGTGCAGTTTCGACTCTTATTCTTTCTGCTTCACTGCTATTTGGAAGCTGAGCTGCATCCATCACTCTTAAAAGCAAAACCGAAGCATCTTCATCTTTGAAATTAATATCCTCCGATTGGGAGTTAATTCTAGTTGCAATGAGAAAACACAAACTTGGAATTCCGCCTACTCTTTGTCGTTGTATATCATGTACCTGCACATTTGCAAATTCATAGTTAATAGAATAGAGTTCACCAACGTACTGGTCTGCCTGAATTAGGTCGCTGAAAAGTTTTTTCGTTTCAACCTTTTCTCTGTCTTCAAATTGCTTTTTTATTTCTTTTTCCATTGATATTGAGATATCGTATTTAAATGATTCGCAAATGTAGTAATTATTATGATGGGTAAAGTCGTAATTTTTTATTTCATTTCTATTATTACTTTCGATTTCAAATTAAGTAGATAGTTTAGTCTGTCTATTTAGCATGAGTCTCTTCTGTTCATTCTCTACCCAAGTCAATTATATTTTTCAATGTTTTGTTCCACTCAGCTAATGTTCATCCAAATCAAACATTTTTCTTAAAGCTTTTGTATTCTAAAGCACATATTCTTTTTTACCTGTATTATTATTCTCTCGACAATAAAAAATTCAGCCCTCAAAATTACACATTATATTCATTCAAAACCAAAAAAAATTTTTTTTCTCAATTTATTCAAACCCCATTTTGCAGTTAACTGTCCAAAACCTACCATTAACAAAAAAACTACCGTTAACCGATATGTTTAGTAATTCGCTTTCCGTTTGATGTACTTTTGTTTCAGAAAGTAAATAACACCAATGCAAAACCAAAAATGCGAGAGCAAAAGTAAAAAGAATATTTGACAATTCGAAAAAAAAATGATTTTAAATCCGTCATCACTTCAAATCCACGTTCGTTCACGTTCGGCAGAGGTTCCACCTCTGTCGCTTCTATCCATTTAGGCTTGCAAACTTCGCATAACAGAGGGTGTGTTTTTCCACGACTTGAAAGTCGTGGTTACAAAACTTAAACCCCATACGGGGTTCTCTCCATGCATATATAAAAAAAATGACAACAAATGACCATTTAATGACCACCAATGACAACAATTTCTTAGTGAATCTTAGTGAACTTAGTGCCTCCGTGGTAATAAAATCTAAAATCATAAATCTAAAATCTCCTACCTCACGTTCGGCAGAGGTTCCACCTCTGTCGCTTCTATCCATTTAGGCTCTGCCTAAAATCATCTTCAATCTTAAAAATCAGCGTCATCTGCGTTCCATTTCCTTTGCAAAAACCAAAACTGCCTGCAAGTCGCGCCCCGACTAAAACTATTGTGTTCAAATGTGCCTATTGTGGTAAGATAATAATATCTAAACCAAAAAATCCGCGTCATCCGCGTCCCTCCTAAAATCCGCCTCATCCGCGTTCCAATTATGAAACTTCAAAGATGAAACATGCCGCTTAAAAGACGAAACATATCCCTTGAAAGACGGAACATATCCATTGAAAGACGAAACATGCTCCTTGAAAGATAAAACATGCGTCTTAGAAAATGAAACATTTGACTTGTGATTCGAAACATAACGAATGCAAGCCATGCATATAACTTTTCATATTAAACATATCACTTGAAAGATGAAACATACACCTTGAAAGATGAAGCATGAACCTTTTCATCTCGTGCAAATCACTTGGCAGGCATAAAAACCCTTGGCGTGTCAAACATATCCCTTGCAACATGATGCATGAGCCTTGGAACGTAAAACATACGACTTATAAAGTCGGTATGCGCACCAGAAACAAAAACATACGGTATCGTTTCATCAACATTTCCTTTAAAAGATAAAACATACGACTTCAAAGATGAAACATAAGCCATGAAAGATGAAACCTGCGACATAAAACATGAAGCATGAGACTGCAAAGATGAAACCTGAGACATAAAAGATGAAGCATGAGACTTTAAAGATGAAACATAACGTATCCCATACCTCTTAATGTCTATATTCTCTGTGCCTACCGTGCTAAAATCATAAATCACAAATCTAAAATCTAAAACCTGTTGCTCGAAGTCTGCAAACTGTTGTGAGTGTGCGACGTTGTGCCGAAGTTTGTAACTTCGCACTTTATAAATGTTAGTTTGTAACTAACCGTAAAATAAAAAGCGGATATTGTGTTGCCATGTAGTTTTGCAAACTACAAATTAAACCATGCGAAGTTGCAAACTTCGCATAACAGATTCAAATAGATTTCGTCCCTAAAGGGGCTTTGGAGAGGGGGGGTGAATTTTTACCCCGACCTGCCGGTCGGGCTATAAACATTTCACCCCTAACGGGGTGCTCTCTTCACGCAATAAACAAAAATGACAATAAATGACCACCAATGACAACAAATTCTTAGTGAATCTTAGTGAACTTAGTGCCTCCGTGGTAATAAAATCTAAAATCTAAAATCCCCTACCCCACCCTCGGATCAGCATGCACAGGCAGTTTTGCCATTTTCTGAACTTCCATGCTCGGGAAGCCAAAGTCTTCGACGATTTTGCCCAACAGGAGATAGATGCCGTTGCCGCTGAAGGGATAGGTTTTTAAGCTTTGGGGGAAATGCGTGGTGTCGAAAAAGTTACCGTCTTCGTCCAGGAAAGTGCCGAACGCCATGGTGTCGCCCCGAACGGTGCGCACCCATTTGTAGGTGACATAGTTGCCCAACATGCGCACGGTGCTGCCCAGGTGGTTCATCATGTTGGAGGCGTTGCAGGGGCTACGGTAGTCGGTTTTCAGGAGTTGGAAAGGCGACAGGCTGACGGGGAATTCGAGCAACTCCAGTTCGTCGTAAACGTCTTCAATTTGGTTGTGGACCAAGGCGGGGACTTCCCAGGAGGGCAGCGCCACGGAGAATAGTTTGAGGTTTTGGTCTTGGGTTTTGTTGCTTTGTTTGTCTAAAAGAATATGGGCTTGCCACAGGAGCTGGCGTTTGTTGGAGCCTGTGAAGCGCAAGGCATCAATACGGATGAGTATGCGCAAGGCTTCGAGGGTGATATGGGTGCGCAGGATGAAATCTTCGAGGCTGAGGTAGTTGCCCGCCTGTTGGCGCTCGCTGACGATGGTTTCCGCTATGGTGTTTTCGAGGGATTTGATGTGGACAAAACCGAGATAGACGTCGGTGCCATAGAGCGTGGTGAGCATGAGGCTATGGTTTACGCAGGGCAGATGGATGGTGCCGCCGGCTTTGCGGGCTTCGTTGAGATAGACGCGCGTGGCATAGAAGCCGCCGAAATTGTTGATGACGGCTATCATAAACTCCAAGGGGTAATAGGTCTTGAGAAAGAGGCTTTGGAAACTCTCCACGGCATAGCTTGCCGAATGGGCTTTGCTGAAACTGTAGCCGGCAAAAGATTCGATTTGTCGCCATACCTCTTTGCTCAAGGCGTCGGGATACTGCATGGCGCGGCAATGGGCATAGTATTTCTCGGAGATTTCGTCGAGGTGTTTTTTGTTGCGCGATTTGCCGCTCATCATACGTCGCAACACATCGGCATCAGCCAAATCCAAACCGCCGAAATGATGCCCCACCTTCAACACATCTTCCTGATAGACCATCACGCCGTAGGTTTCTTTCAGTTGTTCTTCCATGATGGGATGCAGATAGGTGAAGTCGTTGGGATGGTGGAAGCGGTGGATAAACTCTTTCATCATGCCGCTTTTGGCAACGCCCGGGCGTATGATGGAACTGGCTGCCACAAGGGTGAGATAGTTGTCGCAATGGAGTTTTTTCAACAAACCGCGCATGGCGGGGCTTTCGATATAGAAGCAGCCGATGGTGTCGCCCGACTTCAACTGTTGGCGCACAACGGGGTCGGTTTTGAATTTGTTCACCTCATGCACATCCACCTTGATGCCACGGTTTTGATAAATGATGTCGGCGGCATCCTTGATGTGTCCGATGCCGCGCTGACTCAGGATGTCGAGTTTCTCGAAGCCGATGTCTTCTGCCAGATACATGTCGAATTGGGTGGTGGGGAAACCTTTGGGCGGCATGTCGAGGGCGGTATAGACGGTGATGGGTTCTTCTGAAATCAAGATGCCCCCTGCATGGATGCTGCGCAGGTTGGGAAAATCCTCGATGGCGTTGTAGTGCGCCATGATATCGCGACAAATTTCGCTTTGATTGAGGGGCGAGTCGGGGAACTTAATCAGGCGGTCAATGTCCTCTTTGGGCAGCCCATACACTTTGCCCATCTCGCGGATGATGGAACGGTCTTTAAAGGTTGACATGGCACCCAACAAGGCGGTATGTTGACGTCCGTAGCGTTTGAAAATATATTCTATCACCTGATCGCGCTCTTTCCAACTATAATCTATATCGAAATCGGGCGGAGATTTGCGTTTGGGATTCAAGAAACGTTCGAAATACAAATCCAATTCGATGGGACACACGTCGGTGATGCGCAGGCAATACGCCACCACACTGTTGGCACCGCTTCCCCGTCCCACATGATAGAAGCCGCATTGCATAGAATAGCGGATGATGTCGGCGGTGATGAGGAAATAGGACGAGAAGCCGAGCGTGTCAATAATCTCCAACTCCTTGGTGACGCGTTGGCGGGCTATTTTGTTGTGGGTGCCGTAGCGATATCTCATGCCATCGAAGGCGAGTTTCTCCAGCAAGAGCTTATCATCATACACACTAGAGGTGTAGATACGCTTGTTCTTAACGGTTTTGAAATCGAAGGTGAAGTTGCAGTCGGCTATGATGTGTTCGGTGTTGTGGATGATGTGGGGATGGTCGGCATAAAGCTGCAGGAGTTGTTTGGCGGGCAGCATAAACTCGTCGGTGGCGGCTATCTGATGGGCTTCGAGCTGCGAGAGCAATAGGTTGTGGGCAACGGCGCGGAGTTTCTTGTGGGTTTCGAAGCCTTGGAAGTCTTTGTAGGTGCAGGTGTGCAGTATGACGAATTTCTGAGTCGCAGCGGTTTTTTCGCGCAGCAGTTTCTTCATCTGCGCAGGGCGTATGCCTATGTATTCGTTGTCGCGGAGAGGTTCGGCGGGGGTTTTTCCGTAAGGATATATAATATAGGTATGCATAAAATCGGGGCGGGCGGGGAGTTTCTGTTTTTGCATGGTGGTGGTGGTCATCAGCTCGTTGATTTCGCGGAAGCCTGCATTGTTGCGGGCAATGGCGATATAGAGCAAAGTGTCTTGATTTCTGAATTCTATGCCTACTAAAGGCTTTATATGGTGTTCGACACACAGCTTCACAAATTCCAACACGCCCGAACTGTTGTTGATGTCGGTGAGAGCGATGGCGCTATAGTTATGTTGAACGGCAAGTTTCACCAACTCTTCGATGGCTATCACGCCATAGCGCAAGCTATAATAGGAATGTGCGTTAAGAATCATGGGTTTGTTTCATGTTTATGCACTTCATGATGGCTTTGAATCCGTAGCGTTTGCGTATCTTATCTATGGATTGATAGAGGTTAATCATTTCTTCGGTGTCTTCATAGAGGTTGATTTGGGTGAAGCCCGAAACCAAGTTGCTAAATTTGATGCCTATCAGTCGTATCAACACTCGGCGGGAATAATTCTTTTTGAAGAGTTCCAACACTTTGTTGAGCAACACATGGTCGGAGGCAGTATATTCGATGCGGCTTTGAAAGGTGTGGGTCTGAAAGTCGGAATAGCGCAGTTTGAGCGTTACGCATCCCGTCACTTTGCGCGATTTCCGCAATTCAAATGCCAGTTTTTCAATCATGCGCATCAGCACCCTTTTCAACTGTTCGATGTCGGTGGTGTCTTTGTCGAAGGTGGTTTCGCTGCTCATGCTTTTTTGTTCCGAATAGGGCACCACGGGACTGTTGTCAATGCCGTTGGCTTTTTTCCATATCATCTCGCCGTTTTCGCCCATCACTTTTTGCATCATCAGCATGGGCATCTGCTGTATGGTCTCCACTTTTTCTACGCCCATATTGCGCAGCAGCGAATAGGTCTTCCCGCCTATCCCGGGTATTTTCTTTATGGATAAGGGCGCCAGGAAAAGGCGTTCGATGCCTGCATCCACGTGTTTTTCGCCATTGGGTTTGGCTTCGCCCGTGGCAACTTTCGAAACGGTTTTGTTCACCGATAAGCCAAAAGAGATGGGCAAGCCCGTTTGTTGGATGATTTCGCTGCGCAGCTCGTGTGTCCAAAGCATACTACTTTTGACGAAACGATCCATGCCCGTGATATCCACATAATGTTCGTCAATGGAAGCTTTTTCGACCAACGGTGAGCGCTCTTTGATGATTTCGGTGACCAAGTTGGAATGTTTGGAATATAAGTCCATATCGCCCCGAATGAATACCGCTTGGGGACACATTTGCTTGGCAAGTTTGCCCGGCATGGCAGAATGGACACCAAATTTGCGTGCTTCGTAGCTGCACGACGCCACCACGCCTCGGTCGGAAGTGCCTCCAATGATGACAGGCTTTCCTATCAAGCTGCTGTCCATCAGTCGTTCGACGGAAACAAAAAAGGAGTCTAAGTCCATGTGTATGATACGGCGTTCCATTGCAAAATATATTTTTATTATTTTGACAAAGTTACTATTAAATGTAGTATCTTTGCGCTACAATTTGTAGCAATATATAATTATGAGTACAATATCTTATAACATCCGCCATTTAAGAGAGTTAAAAAAGCTCTCGCAAGAGACACTTGCCGACGACATGAACATTACGCGTGCGCGGCTTGGGGCTTATGAAGAAGGTCGCAACGAGCCGCCCATAGAGATGCTGATACGTATCTCTGAATACTTCAGGATTTCCATAGATTTGTTGGTGAAAGCCGACCTGCGCAAGACCGACGCAGCCGCCTTGATGAACATCGGCACCAATCGCGTGCTGTTTCCTATCATCGTTGACAAAGAAAACAGGGACGTGATAGAGGTAGTAACCGAGCGGGCTTCGGCAGGCTATTTGAACGGCTATTCCGACCCGGAGTATGTGGAGATGCTGCCTTCGATGAAGCTGCCCTTTGTGTTTGCGGGGAAACATCGCGCGTTTCCGATACAAGGCGACTCTATGCTGCCGGTTTGTACGGGCGACTTTATCGTGGGCAAGTTTGTGGAGCACCTCATAGACGTGGAGGACGGCAAGACCTATATCGTGTTGTCGCGGGAAGAAGGCATCGTGTATAAACGGATGTATCGCACCGGCAACGTCACCTTCGAGATGCGCTCGGATAATAAGGTTTACAGCCCTTATGAGCTTCACGCCAAGGATATCTTGGAGATTTGGGAGTTTGTGTGTTGTTTGAAAACATCCGACAAGCAAGAAGAAGAGATAAACATGGAGAGCATGATGAGTTTTTTGCGCAGCATGAAGGTGGATATTGAACGTATAAAGAACGAGTGATGTTTGCGATTGTAGATATAGAAACCTGTGGCGGGAAATTTGAATTCCGCAAGGGACGCATCACGGAGATATGTATCGTGGTGCACGATGGATTGCAGGTGGTGGAAGTGTTCACCAGCTTGATTAATCCCGAATGTCATATCAGTCATTTCTACTCGAAATTGACGAAAATCACCGACGCTATGGTGGCAGATGCGCCCAAGTTTCACGAAGTGGCGCGCAAAATCATCGAGCTGACCGAAGGACGCATCTTTGTGGCACACAATGTGAGTTTCGACTATAACTTTATCAAGGAGGAATTCGCCTCTTTGGGCTATAAGTTCAAGCGCGACAAGCTATGCACGGTGAGCCTTTCGCGGAAGCTGTTGCCCGGAAGGATATCCTACAGCTTGGGGAATTTATGCGCCTCCTTGGGCATAGACAATGCGGCGCGTCATCGGGCAGAAGGCGATGCGGTGGCTACTGCCAAGCTCTTCGAGTTGCTCTTGCAGCAAAAAGATTTCGACCCCATCTATAAAAATATGGGTGTGGATAGGATTATGACGCGACGGGTGGACAACATCAAGGAGTATATCCTCAAGAAATTGCCCGAAGAATGTGGTGTGTATTATTTTTTGGATAAAGATCAGCAGATCATCTATGTGGGCAAGAGCGTCAATGTGTATAATCGGGCGCAAAGCCATTTCAACACAAAAGACAAGAAAGGCAAGCGCATGTTGCACGAGCTGACCAACGTGGATTTTGTGCATACGGGCAGCGAGATTATCGCCTTGCTGTTGGAGTCTGCCGAAATCAAGAAGCATAAACCCAAATACAATCGGCAACGCCTGAGCGAAACCTATTCGCACAGCATCGTGTGGGAGGTGGACGATGCAGGCATCATCAACCTGAAGATTACAGACTTTTTGGAAACGGGCAACACGCTGAAATCCTTCAACTCGCTGATGGGTGCGCGCGAAATGTTGGACCGTTGGATAGACGAGTTCGAGTTGTGTGTGAACTATTGCGGGCTGATGGCGACACATTCGCCCTGCTTCAATCATCATATCAAAAAATGCAACGGCATCTGCTCGGGCATGGAGGATGTGGCGGTGTATAACGCGCGTGTGCAGCGTTTGCTGCGGCAGTTTCCGAAATGGGAACAGAATTTTGTGCTGATTGACCGTGGGCGCAGCGTGGGCGAATATTCCATCATCATGGTCGAAAACATGCGCTACGTGGGCTTTGGCTATATGGACACCTCCACGCAAATTGTGGAGCCTGCCGAACTGAGAAGCTGCCTGATCAGCACGACCTATTATCCCGATTACGAGATATTGCTCAAAGGATACTTGAAAAAGAGGGGACTGCGGAAGATAGTTTGGTGAGTTGCATGGCACGCGGATGAGGCGGATGCGGGGCGGCGCGGATGATGGCGGATTTCTTTATAGCATAAGCGTAGTTCTCGCTTAGGCGAAGTTCTCTAAGATGCGCGCGAGGATGAATTCGGCAGCGGTGCCATCGCCATAGAGTTGAGGATACTGCAAGTCGTGTTTGTTGTAGAGGCTTTCGAAACATTGCACGATTAGACGCTTGTGGGCAGGACACAATTGGGCAACACCCAACTCGATAAGCTCCACCCATTCGGTTTCGTTGCGTAGCACCAAACATTTATTTTTGAAGAAATAGGCTTCTTTTTGAATGCCGCCCGAGTCGGTGATGATGAGTTGGGCATTTTTTCCAATTGGATGAAGTCCAGATATGGCGCGGGCGGGATGATGGCGATGAG
>CAIWVT010000557.1 GCA_903916135.1 uncultured bacterium | reverse complement strand
TGTAAAAATTATGAATAGTTGATTGGTGAATTAGTTGATTGAGTTAATTGGTTGATTGAGTTAATTGGTTGATTGAGTTAATTAAGTTAATTGGTTGATTAAGTTAATTGGTTGATTAAGTTAATTGGTTGATTAAGTTAATTGGTTGATTGAGTTAATTGGTTAAATATGTAAATCTGGCAGATTATTGATTCAATACCTATTAAACTTCCTGTCATTTATATATTGCACTCTCTCTGTCCAATCGCGCCATGTCTTCGTCAGAAAGGCGAAACGACATAGCACCGGTGTTCTCTTGTGCATGAATTGCCTTTGTGGCACCCGGAATGGCAACCACGGTGTTGCCATGGAAATTAATCAACCAATTGAGGGCTATCTGTGAAGTGGTAACATTGTGCTTGAGGGCAAGCTCCTTGACTAAGGTCACCAAGGGAAGGCTTTTCTCTAATCCTTTAGGTTTGAAATGAGAACTATGTTTTCGGAAGCCTATGTTTTTGAGTAGTTCGGGATTGTCGTGAAACTTGCCTGTTACGAGCCCCTGAGCTAATGGTGAATAGGCAATGATAGTGATGCCTAATTTTTTCGATAGATCCATCACGCCGTTGGTTTCTATTTTGCGATTCAGCAAGCTATAGGGTACTTGGTTTGATGCCAACGGAATTCCTTTTTTATCCAACGTTTCCCATGCGTTCTTCATTTTTTGTGCAGAGAAATTACTAACACCAATGTTGCGTATCAGCTTACTATCAAGAAGTGCAGCCATGGCAGTCATTTCACTCTTTTCATTCGAAAAACCATACGGTTGGTGCACTTGGTAGAGGTCAATAGGGTAGGGTGACAGAGCTTGGATGCGCGCATCTATGGTTTTAGATATATTAGAAGCACAGCGGAATAGGGGCCACCACTTTGTGGCAATCATCACATCGTTTGGCTTTATACCTGCTGTCTGCAAGGCTTTCGATAAAGCTTTTTCGGATGCACCATTGCCGTAAATTTCAGCAGTATCGAACCAGTTAATGCCGCCTGCAAGGGATAAGGATACCACCTCGTCTATCAGGTCATCTTTTAGTGTGGGCCAGAATTTTCCGGCTAAGTTATTTTGTTTGCTGAACTGCCAGCAACCAAGCCCAATGGGAGTAACCATCATCGTGGTACGACCGAAAGGACGTAAGTTATTTATTGTTTCCATATCTGTTTATATTGTTATATTGTTGGATTGTTATATTGTTGGATTGTTATATTGTTTTATTGTTAAACTGTTTTATTGCAAGATTGTTGTTTGTCGGTGTGGATGCAGGGCATGCTCTGTCGGAGGAGCATTATTGCAAAACTGAACACCCTCTGTACTGCAAAGCTTTGCTCTATTGTCCCTCTTTAATTTTTAATGCACCGTACCGAATATCCACTGCCCACGCTCACCAAACTGCCTTCAGTTAATGCCTGATCGTCATAATAAATCATAAAGGGAGTGGCGTCTGTATTCCACCAAAATCCAAACACGGTCAAATCGCTGAAGTCTCCCTGTTGGGAACGCGTGCCTCCAGGAAGTGCCGTAAAGCCATATTCGTTGGTTGCATTAAAGTTCGGACTTTGCCAATGAAAGACGTCCTCTTCTTTAAGTTTGCCCCCAGCTATGTTTGCGCCACCTAAAGTGTTGGACAATGTTATCCATTCAGCTTTCGACGGTACATGCCATCCCGTGGGTGCCAGTTTGCTATTGCTAATGGCATACCAATTGTAGAGGGCACCATAGCTACTACCATAAAGTGTATAGTCGTTCTCGTACCAACAGTAGGAAGCCCCCGTTCCCGACCATATCACAGGGCTGTTACCATTAGCAATTGTTGCTCCATCGCGAAATTTTGTTGTTTTCAGGTTGGATGCCATCCAGATTTGTGTGCCTATGGTTACCGTAGGATACACGTTACCGTCTATGTCGGAAATATAACCTGTATAGGTTTTAAATTTCAGTATCTTACCATAAGAGGTTCCTGCCGAATTGGTGGCATAAGCCCTAATATAGTAAGTAGTATTTGAATCCAAAGTACTGATTTGGCTGGTGAAAGCTCCTTTGCCCGAACCTTCCACCGTTTTAAAATCCGTGACCATTGGATTGTCGGATGTGTTCCAACAAATACCACGTTCGGTAACCGCAGCACCACCATCTTGCCACACTTCACCTGTGCAGGTAACTTGGTGATTGCTTAATCCGCTCAATTCGCCCGTAGTGAGATACGGCACAGAAATTTCAACTTTCTTTTTGCAACTGACAAAGGTAACGACACATAAGAAGATTATGATCGCGGGAATGACTTTATTTTTCATAATTTTGTATTTGGTTAATTGGTTAATTAGTTGATTGGTTAAATTGTTATATTGTTTTATTGTTGAATTGTTATGGGTTATTCATTGGATTATGATACTAAATAGATTGTCTCTTTTGGGTGATTTGCAAATTTACTTATTGGTTCTATTAAGAATTTGAAATATTGTAAGAGAAGTGGGCAAAATACCACCAAACTCTTATGATTTCAAAAGCAACGAATAGTATGACGCTAAACGAGAAAATCAGCGATGTTATCTTTTTTGTTTTGTTTTCAAGTGTTTTCCAATAAACAAGAGTCAGGGTGGCTGTCAAGATGAGGATGATAAGTGATAAAATTGTGACAGGAAATAGATACATCAAATTGAAAGCAAAGTTGTCGCCAACCCAGTGTGGGTCGAAGCCTAAGGCTTGCCGAAACTCACTAGCGATGCATGCAAGCAAGAATAGTATAAAGCCAAACAATGACCAATAAAATAATCTGTTTTGTCTTTTTTTATGCTTGTCAACTATACTATTTGTCGAGGTGTTCTCCATTTGTTTGATTTCAATCTTTGCTGATTCTTTCTTTGTTGCTATCGAAATAATTTGTAGTGCAAAATTACGAAATATTTCAATCTTGGTGGATGGTTAAATTGTTTTATTGTTGCTTCTACATGTTTTCGCTTTATTTAGTTCCATACTTTGTATTGATGATTGTTACATTTTTCTTTGATAAAACACGTTTGACTTTTTTGCCCATTTGCAGGTTGATTTCTTCCATCCAACACATTATTTGGTTATCTGAAACAAATGCACTTGAAACCAACCAGTTTTTTCCAAAATGGTTACTCCCTGTAAACATTAAACCTTTCATGCCAATAATGGATTTATGACCTGTTGCTTTCACCAGTTCATTCCAGTAGTGCATACATAAATCTGGCGTTATATTATCTTCTGTACAATTGGAACTCAGCTTATCCACAAAACTATTCAAGGGGTCTTTGTTTGTAACAGTTATGTAGAATGCATTGCTATCGCTTTCAATGGGCGAAAGACTGTCCCAAACAACCTTGAAATCCAAACTCCAGTTGGTATGGGCGTATAATGCTAAACGATATTTTTTAACATTTTCTGTCTTAACGTAACTGTCTGCTGACAATTGATATATGATTTTTACGAAATCAAGCATGGAGGATTGCTTCAGAAATATCTTCTTAAAGATAAAATAATTCCATGAATAGTTTCGGCATTTCAGCAGAAACCCATTATTGACTTTATAAGAAAACCTGAATTTCTGAAATTCGTTTGCATTTCCAAGAAGTTTATTAATCCTTGCTTCACAGGTGGCATGTGCAGCAGCCAACATCTCAGGATGGTCGCCAATGGTGGTGATGCAACGATTGATAGCCGCATACAGTTTGTTGTTGGTCATTATTTGCTGTTGTGCTGCATGGAGATTGATACGAGCATCGGACTTTGCAAAATCCAAGGTGCAATAATTGCCCATTATGTCACAGATAGCTTCATTAAAAACATAAGGAATGTTTATCTTTTTTTGTATGATGAAATTATGCATCAGTTCGTGAAAAATAACGAAGGCTAATCCTTCAGGGCTGTAGGATGTAAACTCAGGTCGTAATTTGCAGCCGGCATCAGCAGGAACATCATAATACAAGGTGTCGTAGGATACTTGATCTTTTACAGTGTCGTTATCGCATGTCTGGGTATATTTTTTTGTTTCTTTCGCATCATCAATACGGTCGGAGGGCGAAACAAACAAATAAAAGCAAGGCTTATTATCCCATTTGGTGAAAAAATCTCCCTTCAGCAAATACCCGGTTTCTTTGAAAAAGAAATTCTTCAGATCTTTGATGAGTGTGGTATCCACACCTTGACCGTCGGATACCATTGGCATCAGAACCAAGGCAAGAATTACTATTTTTGAAAGTCGGGAAGCCAAAGTTGATGCCATCTTTATTTTTATTTTCACCGTAAGCAGAGCCAAGCTGAAGGGGGCATTTTATTCTTTTATAAATTTCTTTGTTATTATTTCTTTGTCTGATATCATTTTCACAAAATATATACCACTTGCATAGCATGAAATATCAATAGTCGTTTGGTTTTCGGTGGTATTTATTCTTTTTATAAGTTGACCCTGTATGTTTGAGATTTCTATTTTGGCTTTTAGAGAGGTTTCAATTGTTAGATTATCAGATGCAGGGATTGGAAAAACTTGCAAATCACTCTTATCGGCTTTACTTTCTTCAATGTTTCCAATCACGCATCCGTTTCCATATAGTGTCAATAAAGAGTTTGCAACAACGGGATGTGCCATAACAGTCAGAGCCGTTGGTGCAGAAATAGCAAGAACAGAAGTCAAACTAATGGGAAATGAAGTATATGATGGAACACCATTCCCTAATGGGCAATATGAGTTTGCGATATGACCCAACGAATCAGTCTTGAGTATATTAATAACTCCGAAAGACTTGGTAATCATCCCGGGATTGCCTATAATCAAAAATCCTTTATCCTGATTTTGAATAAAATCATTTATTGAGTGCGGTTGGCTATTTTTTGTCCACAAGGGTATTCCTGCGGTATCTACTTTTGTAAGTGCATTACCTGAATTGAAAATAAATTCATTATCGGATATTTTATATAGTTTAAAAGAAGGATTACAATAGTCGAAAATACCCATATTATATTTTTTACTCCATACAATATATCCTGAAAGATCGGTTTTCATTATTGCGCATTGATGAGAACTTGATTCCAAATAACACATCATGCCATCTGTAGTGAAATTAACATCCAAGCCAAAGGCATAATTTGAAGAACCCATTTGTTTTTTGGTCCAAGAAATGTTACCGGCAGTATCTAATTTCATCAGGAATGTTCCCCATATTGATATACTATCAATGTAACCTATCAGGACATATCCGTTGTCAGGCGTTTGTTTCACAGCATTAACATAGCTGTTGAAGTTTGCAATTGAAATAGTATTGCCCCACATTAAATTTCCATTTGAATCAAGTTTAACAACAGCCAACAAAGAATGCGGCGTGGAACTCTGGCTTGAACAACCTGCAATAATATATCCGTTGTCGGATGTTTGCTGAACGGATAGAGCAGAATCACTATACCCCAAGTTAATTTCCTTCGTCCAAATGGTGTCCCCGTTCGAGTTAATTTTTACACACAAAAAATCTGATACAGAATCAACGACATTCAATATATTCCCTGCCATCACATAGCAAGAATCGCGTGTTGCAATCAAGCTTCTAAAACATTCATTATTGTTGCTGCCTAACTTTTTTTTCCAGATAATGTTACCGGATGTATCTATTTTAAAAACGAGGGCTTCATTACTTTCTTCTCCTGCTATCATGTATGCGTTGTCAAATGTCTTAACAACTGAATATGCTTGCACTTGGTACGAATAATTATATATTTTTGCAAAAGTTGATTGCTGTGCATCTAATGAAGGAATAAAGCTAAACATTAGTAAGCTGATTGTTGCTAAAAATAAAAATTGTTTTTTCATTGGTCATCTTGTTTGTTGGTTCTACTGGGAATTTTGTGGAAGCATGTTCAAATAGCCATGAAAAAACAATATTGCTATTCTAAAGTTTGCAGTTTTTCTATAACCTCTTCCAAT
>CAIWVT010000556.1 GCA_903916135.1 uncultured bacterium | reverse complement strand
TGTCATAAACTTTTTTTATGGTATATGTTAATAAAGAAACAACAGCAAACAAAGAAGGGATGGGAGGAGAAAGTTTCTTGATGGGAGCATAAAGTTTTTGGATGATGGGATTTTATTTTGGTAAGGGATGAAGAGAATGTTTATCTTTGTGGAGGAATTATAATTTTTCGGCAGACCCTAAAAGAATAGGGGCAATAGAAAAAGAATTTCGACGAACGTCAATTTCAAATCAATAATGGCGATAGTCATTGTATGGCTCTAAGCCGTGCAATGACTTTTTTATTTCCTCCGCAATTTCTTCAAGCAATTCATTAGTCACATACATACTTAATTGTCGCGTATTGATTAATAACTTTGGCAAACTTATTCCTTGATGAACCCAATATTTTTGTTTTGGAAAGTCCTTAATCTTTTTTTCATCAGTAAATTTCACATAAAAGATATCTTCAATTTCATTTTCTCCAACCTTAATTTTAAAATACCCAAGACCGGCAATTAGTACAACCTTAAAGCTTTTAAAAAATTGTGACTCTTTAATAAACAATTTTCTTTTAGCTAGAGAATCCTTATTCGCATCTCTTGTTTTGGGACTTGGCGAATCATTTAACTCCGTAATAAAAACTCCTTCATGAAAGTTTATAATGCCTTCTATTTTGTTTTCCGGGTAAATAAGATTATAAAGCTTCTGATAATTATACCAGGTACGGCTTGTTCCTCCGTTCTTATTATTGTTTATTATTAATTTTTGTCCTTTATAGGGATATAAAGGGGAGTAATTGGAACCATTATAATTTTCAATGTCTTTTTGATTTTTTCCAACATCTCTTTTCCAATGCATAATATTATTTGACATTTCGGTTTGACATTGCATATTTCCTTTATCAATTTTGGGATCAACTGAAATCTCTTTCCCAATGATTAAAATATCGGCATTAGGATTTCCTGTTCCAATATAGAAGTTATTAATTTCTGCCTGAACAAGCATTTCTTTAAAAAGGGTAATTCTTTCCATATTTAACAATATTAATAAAATTAATTTTCAACAACTTTTTCCATCTCTCCAACAATCGCCATAGTTTCAACACTCACCCTGCAAACCCTCTTCAATAAATCTATCACACGCTCTTTATAGTCAACAAAGCGGTAGGTATTAAACTTTTCGGCTATGGTTGGATCGCTTGGTTTCTTTTCTTTATATTGATCTAATATCCATTCCAAAGCAGAGCGGTTGCCCAACTTATAATCCCAAGCCTCTTTGGGAACACCACTAATAAAGGTTAGTTCATCAATTTCGATAATTCCGGTTCCTTTATCGGCTTTAAGTTTTACTTTTATTTTGGGCTGACGGCTATACATAGCTTCCGGTTCCTGTGCTTCGGTGAAGATTTCTTTTTGTCGTTTGGCTTCGGCTTTCACTTCAAAAGTGTTTACCTTCAAATCATAGGGTTCAACAGTTTCGTAGTTGATGTGCAACTCCATCAAAGCTTTGCCCCAAGCAGCCCATTTAAAGAAATCATCATAAAAAGGCAGGCGTGGAAATTCACGTTTCAGGTTCAGTTCATATTTTTTGCGATAAGCGGGGTTATGCAATACAGCATAAGTGTAATGAAAAATATCTTCTTTGGTGATTTTATCATCCTGATAATGATCGGTAAATTGTTGAAGACCCCAATCGGTGATGTTGTCGAGGCGGTTGCCTTCGTTATCATATCTATAGATTGGTAAACATGTTGAACCTCTTGCACAAAAATTAAGATCACATAAAGCATTAATAGATAATACTAAAATGTTCGTTTGTTCATTATTCGCAAAAGAAATAACTTTATTAATAGAATCAGATTCAGGGAAAAGAAAAGGAGTAGCACCTTTAATATCAATAGGAATATATCCATAGTAAATGTTGGTTTTAAGAAAAGGTCTATAATAACATGTGCGAATTTCTTTTGAATTAAATAATCCTTTTTTTTCTTTTCTTAATTTATCCCGTTTCAATCTGCTTGACCATTTAATTAAGTTCCTTTCTTCGGTAAAATTATCAACTATTGGATTTGATTCTTTCTTTGTGTCAATATATTTTTCTACCTTTTTGTAATCAATCCATCTATCAACTTCATTATTGTACTCTTTAATAAAGTAATTTATTTTTTGACCAAGTGCATTTATTGAAAAATCATAAGCCCATTCATCTCTATTTGTAGCAACCCCATTTGAATAAATACTGAAGATTGAATTTTTTGATGTTTTGTCCAATAATGGAATATTTATCGAGAAATCATTTTCTTCAACATCTAACCAATTTTCATTCTTATCAGGGCTTATTGCTTGAAATTTTATCGAATTAAATTTTGTGTCAAATAATAAACTTAGTTTGTCATTTTTACTCAAATTATCATTAAAATTGTAAAGATGTATTTTGGCTCTTTCATTTGTATTGTTTTTTTTGACTAGAAGTGTTATACAAACTCCTGTTATTATGCCAAATACGTTCCCTGTCACTTCCTTATTATTTTTCTTTTCCCTTATATCACCGCCTAAATCAATTATGTAAATAAATTCAAACTCCTTCCTAATTGATTTTCTAAAACCATCAAATCCTCTGGCATTTAAAAATGAACTATTTGTGATAAAACAAATTATACCATTAGCATCAATTCTATCAGATGCCCATCTAAAAAACCTTGAATACATATCATACACTTTTTTCTTTTGTGCTGAACTTTCTTTAACATAAGTTTCGCTGATTCTTTTATCAATGCTTGGATAATCACGTTTCTTATTATTTTCATTTTCATTCTTCTGGTTGGCATTATAAGGAGGGTTCCCAATAATAACCGAAATCTTTTTACTGTTCTGCCTTTTTATTCTTTCGGTATTTTCAGAAGTCAAACCAAACATATCATGTTGTTTGCCAACGTAAGCCAAAGCATCTGTATTGTCAAGTGTATCCACAAAACACAGGTTTGGAAACTCAGCATAATACTGCATCTTTTGTTTAAAGGTATATTCTATGTTGAGGTTAGCAATGTAGTAAGGCAAAATAGCAACTTCGTTGGCGTGTATCTCGTTCTTGAATTTATAATCAAGGTCTTGTTTTGGTATGGCATTTTCAATAATATCGCAGATAAAAGTTCCGGTTCCTGTTGCAGGGTCTAATATTTCCACATTTTTATCGGCAAGGATTTTACCAAAATGTCTATTCAGCAAATAGTTGGTACTTTGCACCATAAAGCGCACAATTTCATTGGGGGTATAAACCACACCTAAGCGATCGGCAGCTTTGGGGTTATAGACCTTATAAAAGTTTTCGTAAAGCACCTTCAGAAACTTTTGTTTTTCGTGGTGGTCGGTTATTCCTGCCGCGGTGGCATTGATGGCTTCGTAATAATGTTCAATGCTGCCCAGAAGGTTGCGGCGCTCTGCATACGTAAACAATATACTTATCAGCTTTTCGAGTTCGGCAGCTATGGTGTTGTGGCGGTGGAAATCGGGGTCATCAAAAATGCGGTTGAATATATCGCTTGTGAGAATGTGCTGTATCATCATTTCGCGCACATCTTCCAAAGTAATATCGGGATTTATTTCAGCTTTGCACAGGTCAAGAAAAGTGGTTTGTGCCTCCAGAAATGCTGCATTGCTTGTGCGACTATCAACAATTCTTGCCCGAAGGGTTTCAACAATAATGGGGATGTCGGCTTTAAACTTTTCGATGGCATCTTCAAATTTATACACCGTTTCGCTTTTAAAAGCTATGAATTTGGTAAGTAAATGATGCAGTTTATCTGCATCCCTCACCTTCGCACGGCAAACTTCCTGCCCGCGCTGAAAAAGAACCGCCACATGGCTATCTTCGAAAAGAATATTGGTTAGCGGATAGCCTTTTTTAATCTTGGCATCTATTTCGGCTTCAATATCATCTTTTTCATCTTTGCTTTCCCACAAGCCAATATCGAGTCCCCAAAGATTTTTTACTACACCATCGGGCCTAACCTTGGTTCCTTTGGTTCCCATAACGGAAACTTCAGCAATAACTTCATAGTTGTGTTTATGAGCATATTCATTCAATAAAACCCAAAAAGTGTTGCGTATGCTTTGTTCATTACGGCTTTTACCAAACTGGAGAGTTCGGTCGAGGCTTTGGTAATATTGATTGATGAGTGGTTTAGACATGAGTTTTGAAAAATTTTTCAAATATAGGTAATATTTTTGAAATGGAAACTTTTTAAATAAATTTTGATAAAAAATTTTATTTCTCATCGGCATTAGCCTCAATCTCCGTCGTAACTATCCCGAGGGTTAATTTTGAATATTATAGCATAGCCCTGGCGACATGCACTAACACAGGGTGTAAGCCCTGTGCTATAAATGAACGAAAAACTATCTAGGATAGTAAAGCAGAGCTGCTCCCTGCGTTACTATATAACACCCTTTCAGGGCTGAAGAGTTCATAGATGTGATAGTAAAACAGGGCTTCACCCTGCCTTAATGTATAAAGCCCTTTCAGGGCTGAAGACCCGTTCGGCGCTAACCTCTGCCTCCGTCGCTTCTATCCTTATAGACTACAGCCTAAAACCCCGAAGGGGTGCCATTATTATAGAAAGAGCAAAATGAAGCGAGATAAAACCCCGAAGGGGTGACATACATAATATCACCCCTTCGGGGTACGTGATAGCCGTTGTATTCGTAATATAATAATGTCATCCCTTCGGGATTAAAAAACTTGTTCGGCGGCAGCCTCTGCCTCCGCCGCCTCTATCCTTTTAGCCCCCAGCCAAAATCGAGTTAGTGAAGCCTTCTCTCCAAGTGAAGGCTTCATTCAAAATTAGTTGAGTTAGCTTTTTAATAAGATAAACTTTCTATAAATAAAAAAGGTTTGGAGAAATCCAAACCTTTCATTAGAGCCACTAATGGGACTCGAACCCACGACCTACGCATTACGAATGCGTTGCTCTCCTGTTTTACGCACTGGGACACCCTGAGTCAATATCGAACATTTTTAGTAGTTGAGCTTGCTCTTCATTTTTAATTAAAATCCTTGTATAGCTTGTAT
>CAIWVT010000555.1 GCA_903916135.1 uncultured bacterium | reverse complement strand
CAGGAAAATATTCTGAAAGCCCCAATTCATTAAACTCAGCTATATCGGAGATTCTATATAAATCAATATGTAATAATTGTGAACGTTCAGCATTATAAAAATTTGCAATACTAAACGTGGGACTGGTTACCTTATCGGTAGAGCCAATGCCTTCGGCAAACCCTTTCACAAAATATGTTTTTCCTGTTCCTAAATCACCGTCTAACAATAGTAAATCTCCGCAATTGAAAAAAGAAGCAATTGTTTTTGCCATGCGCATTGTTTCATTTTCACTTTTTGTAATTATATTATATTTCATGTTTTTCTTGTTTAAAATAAATGATGCTAATCAAAGCAAAAATAAGAAAAAGATCAATCAGGAACGAACAATTTCGTATTCACCATTAAGGTTGAATTTTATAATTGTTGAAGATTTTACTTCCTTGATACGAAAATGGTTGATGCCAACCACATAATCAACCGTTTTGAAAATTTCTTCATTTATTTTATTAAATATAAGTGGATTGGGATCGCCATAAAACTTTGCTGTGGATGATACCAAGGGTTTGTTCATCAAACTGATGAGCTTTTGGCAAAACTCGTCTCTTACGATACGTATGGCTATAGACCCGTCGTCGGCGATTAATTTTTTGGATATGTTTTTTGCTTGCGGATACACGATAGTCAGAGGGGTGGTAATATTATTATTCAAATCAAGAGCAAGTTCTGGAACATTTTTTACATATTGATACAATTTTTCGAATTGATCTAAAAGAATTATCATGCTTTTGGGTTCGTCACGTTTTTTTATCTGAAAAATTCGTTCAACGGCTTTGGTGTTCGTTGCATCGCAACCAATGCCCCAAACGGTATCGGTGGGATATAAGATTATTCCCCCTTTTTTTATGACGTCATACGCTTTTAATACTTCTTCGGTTATAGTGGCAGACATAGTTGCAATTGTTCTTTATTAATTTCATTAGCACACTTGAAATGTTGTTCAGGACAGGATTTGTAGCCATGCAAACCACAAGGGCGGCAAGGTAATGCTGCTTTCGTTTCAACGATAAAAGACTTTTCGGACAAAGGACCAAAACCAAAGGCAGGAACTGTTGAGCAAAAAATGCTCGCTACGGGGGCGTTCATCGCTGAAGCCAAATGTTGCGGAGCCGAATCGTTGGTAAAGTTCATGGTGGCATCCCGCATCAATGAGGCAGTTTGCAATAAACTTAGTTTCCCAGACAAATTTTCAAGGGTATGCTTTACGCATTTTTTAGCAATCAGGTTACATAAATCCACATCTGAATTGCTGCCAATCAAATAAATTTTCAGCGAATCGGGCACAATGTTGATGAATTCAACCCATTTCTCTACAGGATATTTTTTTGTTTCCCACAAGGATGCAGGCGCGATGGTTATGTAAGAGGTAGCTTTGTAAGATGCTACTTTTCCATAATCTTTCTCCGTAGGATATAGTTTTATGCGACGAATCTGTTTGAATATATCTTGAATCAACAAAAGGTTGCGGTCAATTTCATGTAAGCTATAGCTTGTGCCGATGATGTGTGGCACTTTTCTATCGAACAGAAACGAAAAAGGATTTTTGTTATATCCTATGGTGTAATTGGCTTTCGAAAAAGCTGTGAGGAAACCCGAAGAGGCAAAGCGTTGCAGGTTGATCACATAATCGTATTTGGTTTTCCGAATAGTTTTCAAAATGCTTAGCAATCTTGTGTATTTGTGTTCCGATTTGTCCCATACCATCACATGGCGCAACAGTGGATGCTCTGCAAACAAAGTTTCGGAGCCTTTGCGCACCAAAAAATCTATTTGGATAGCTGCATCAGATTGAGCAATGCTTTCGATGAGCGGAGTAGCCAATATAACATCACCAATGGAGGCAGTTTGTATGATAAGTATTTGTTTCGTTTCCATAAGTTTTCGGTTTGCAAAATTAAGATTTAATCCTTTACACGCTTCATAAAGTTGAAAAAAATTAACCACCGACGCCATATATAACGTCAAGTTTTAGCATATATATATAGGTATAAAACCATAGCTTATGTTTTTAACAATCATTATGAAAAAATAAATATTATTAGCTCATTGATTTTCCGTATCTTTGCACGTTTTATTTTTTGAAATTTATGCCTATCACACATTCTAAACTTACGTTTCCATCATTATTTGCCGAAACGGTTCAAAAATTCCCCAATCATCCTTCGTATGCTTTTGTAGGCGAAGATCCGATTTCATACAAACAATCCCAGCAAAAGATTAGGGCAGTGATGGCTTTTTTAGAAAAACTTCATGCCAAACCGGGCGATAAAATTGCTTTTCTCAGTTATAATATGCCCAATTGGGGAATTAGCTATTTTGCTACTACCTTCATGGGAGCAGTGGCGGTGCCTTTGTTGCCCGACTTTCATCCCTTCGAAATTGATAAATATATTGAACATTCGGGTGCTTCGGTGCTTTTTGTTTCTAAAAATCTGGAATATAAAATCAAAGACATTGAGTTTTTGATGCCTCCAATAATTATTTTGATGGACGATTTTTCGATAGTGAAGTCAAAGGTCAAAAATGTTTTTTTTGATGAGCAAGCTGTGCCAATTCATGAATATAATATTCAGGAAGATGATTTGGCAAACATAATTTACACCTCGGGCACCACAGGAACTCCAAAAGGAGTGATGCTTTCCCATAAAAATATTGCTTTCACTGCCATCAAAGCTTCAATAATACAACCCATTGACGCCGCCGACCGTTTCCTTTCTATTTTGCCACTTTCACACGCTTACGAAAACACCTTAGGTTTGATTTTGCCGATGATTTATGGTGCAAGTGTGTTTTATCTGCAAAAACCTCCAACAAGTTCTATATTGATTCCGGCTATGCAAGCTGTGAAACCAAGCATCATGCTTACGGTTCCCTTGATTATCGAAAAGATTTATCGCAACACGATTTTACCGAAATTTACTAAAAATCCTGTTCTTCGTGTGTTATATAAAAATTCCTTTGCGCGCAAAACATTCCATTTTATCATCGGCATCAAACTCAAAAAGACCTTTGGCGGCAATCTGAAATTTTTTGGCATTGGGGGTGCCAAACTCGACAAAACTGTCGAAAAGTTTTTGATAGAAGCCCGTTTCCCTTATGCTATCGGCTATGGTTTGACCGAAACCGCACCTTTGTTGGCTGGTTCAAGTCCCTTTCATACCAAATTGCAATATGCAGGACCTGCTTTAGATGGCGTTGAATTAAAAATCAACAATCCCGACCCAATTTCGGGCGAAGGCGAAATCGTTGCAAAAGGTCCGAATGTGATGCTTGGCTATTATCTCGAACCCGAACTGACGAAAGCCGCTTATGATAAAGATGGATGGCTCAAGACTGGCGACTTGGGTATGGTGGATGCTGGCAATTTTCTTGCCATCAAAGGTCGCCTGAAAAATATGATTGTGATGCAAAACGGCGAAAACGTCTATCCCGAAGAAATCGAAAACGTGATAAATAATTTTCGTTATGTGGGCGAATCATTAGTGGTAGAACAAAAAGGAAAATTGGTTGCCTTGGTTTATTTCAACAAAGAAGAAATTTCTGAAAAATACGAACATCTGAAAACCGAAATATCAATGTATGTAGATCAGAAAGTGGATGAACTGAAAGTGGAACTAACAGAATATGTGAACAAACGAGTCAACAAATTCTCTCGTGTGCAATTGGTTATTGCCCAAGACGACCCTTTCAAAAAGACCGCAACACATAAAATCAAAAGGTTTTTATATACGAAATAGCAGGCTTAAAGTGCCTAAAGTACTTTGATAAGTTAAAGTGCCTAAAGTATTTTGAGAATCCCACCCAAACTCCAAGCCCCATCAGGGTGACCTGATTGTAGCAAACATAACACCAATCCAAACTAAGCCCCATCAGTGTGACCTGATTGTAGCAAACATAACACCATCCAAACCCCATCGTGGCGATCTGTATTGAATGTATCGTCATCAGATGACTCCAAGTCATCTGATGACTACCCAACCCGAAACCCAAATATTAAAAATAAAGGTTCTACTGGGAATTTTGTGGAAGCATGTTCAAATAGCCATGAAAAAACAATATTGCTATTCTAAAGTTTGCAGTTT
>CAIWVT010000554.1 GCA_903916135.1 uncultured bacterium | reverse complement strand
TTATCATTTTTCTTTCAATTTTTAGAATATAAAGTGCTTTCTATATTTTTCAGGTTAGTTCTTGGGCAAGCAGTTTTATCCAAATGAAAAATATCATTAAAAATGGAATGAAAAAAGCATTCAAGTTTTGATGTTGTGCAACGAGCACCTGTGCCTAAGTCGTGTATATCTCTTTAGGCTATTGCCTAAGCTATTCAAAGCATTATCCATAGTCCGTAAAATCTTATCTTTTATTTTCGGCTTTTCCGTTTTTTAAAGTGGTCTCTGAACTCCACTTTTATATAACACTCCATTAAATTATTTCTTCAAATTAGTGTTGCTTTTTTTTACAAAGATACAATAATTTTCTTTTCCAAAAAAAAACTTCCGAAGAATTATGTTCATCTCCGGAAGTTTATTAGGTAATTTGCATTTTTAATTGTCTGAAAAAACAATCTTATGAGATGGTTCCATTCCAAGGTTTACTGAAGGGTCCCCAGGTTTTGGTTCTGCCTTTAAAACGTTTGCGGGCTTTATACCATGCTTTCAATTCTTCTTGTCCTTCAACAAATTGGCGTTTGTAATAACCGCCTTTTGATTCACCATCCTGTACATAATCATTTGCAGCAGGTGGAACTATTACGGTGGCTGGGGCAGTATAAGCCAAATAAATTTCAATTGCATCAACTCCTGTTCCCTTTGCCAGGCTTTTAACTCCGGGAGTGTTGACTAGACTAAGCTGAAAGAGATGTTCATTTTTCATAAGCTGACCTGCAACTTCCCGAATAACATTGGCGCCATCAACGCCTGGAGCCGGTTTTTTTTGTTCACCAGCAATGGTGATGCCAATATCGGCTTTTTGTCCGGCACTTACCTTAGTATTAAAGCGGATATAACGATTGATAAACAACCTCAGACTGGTGTCATCAAAGTTGTTAACATCGCCGCTTTCGTAAGAGTGACGAGCAGTATTTTTAAACACAATATCCGAATGAGTAAAGTCGCCGGATTTCACTTTTGCCCAGCGAAGAACCCACTCAGCCTTTTTGTCTCCGGCTGTAACTGTTAGTTTTGTCCATTCGAGAAGGGCATCAGCGGATAAGCCCCAACCCGACTTGTAAAGGTTGACTTTAATAACAAAATTGTCCTGAAATGCATCGAAGTCTAAATCTGAACGTGGTATTAAAATTGCCATAAGTGCTTATTACTAAAGGTTTATAAATTAATCTAAAGAAAATCAATAGTTTTCTGAGAGCAAAATTAGTCTTTTAATATGACATGGGGAAAATAAATTTATTAAAAAAGTTAAAATTGCTATGTAGAATTTCATTCTTTATTATTTTTGTTGATTTTCTCTATAAAAATAAATCGGATTGCCCAACAGGACGCATGGTTTGCCTCATGTAGTTTCCAACCTAAAAGATGAAATAGATTTGCTTTGCAACAGAGGATTTTTTAATGCTCGAAGGAAGGATTTTTCATCCCAACGGAAGCGTTTTATATCTAAACGGAGGCGTTTTGTATCCATAAGGAGGTATTTTATTGCTGTACGGAGTAATTTTACTCCACAACGAAACTTCTGTAGTGCTCTACGAAACTTCTGTAGTGCTCTACGGAGGTTATTGCATCGTGAAGACCCTAAAATAGGGGAGACAAAAACTGCATTAGTGCACAACGGAAGTTCCGTTGCATAGTACGGAGGTTCCGTAGAGCACTACAGAAACTCCGTCGCACAATAAAAAAGTGCTGTCGAGCAACAAAAAAGTGCTGTCGAGCAGCGAAATTGTACCGCTCGTGGGGGAATGTTTTCCCCGTGTTTTCTCTTGGTATTTGGGTTTTGGTATTTGCCTGCCTGACTGCATCACGCAGGCAGGGAGCTTGGGTCTTCCTTTTTCCTAACAGTCTAAACCCCTAAAAGTCTAAAGTACTTCCCCCAAAAACATCCCCGTATAACTCCTTTTCACCTTAGTAATCGCTTCGGGGGTGCCTTCGCAGACGATTTCGCCGCCGCGTTCGCCGCCTTCGGGACCCAAATCTATGACGTGGTCGGCAACTTTGATGACGTCGAGGTTGTGTTCGATGACGATGACGGTGTTGCCTTTGTCCACAAGTTTGTTCAAGACATGGAGCAGCACGTTGACATCCTCGAAATGCAGCCCTGTGGTAGGTTCGTCCAAGATATAGAGGGTTCTGCCGGTATCTTTTTTGCTGAGTTCGGTGGCGAGTTTCACGCGTTGGGCTTCGCCGCCCGAGAGCGTGGTACTTTGTTGTCCGAGTTTGATGTAGCCCAAGCCTACGTCGTGGAGGGTGCGTATCTTTTGGAGGATGGAGGGGATTTGGGAGAAGAACCCGACCGCCTCATCAATGTTCATGTCCAACACGTCGCTGATGGATTTTCCTTTGAACTTCACTTCGAGGGTTTCGCGGTTGTAGCGTTTGCCGTTGCAGCTTTCGCAAGGCACATAAACGTCGGGAAGGAAATTCATTTCGATGGTTCTGACGCCCGCGCCGCTGCAGGTTTCGCAACGTCCGCCCTTCACATTAAAAGAAAACCTTCCGGGCAGATAGCCGCGGATTTTGGCTTCGGGCAGTTGCACAAAGAGCTTGCGTATGTCGTCGAAAACGGCGGTGTAGGTCGCCGGATTGGAGCGCGGGGTGCGTCCGATGGGCAATTGGTCAATCTCAATCACCTTATCAATATGCTCTATGCCCTCAATCGAGGCGTAAGGCAGGGCATTTTTTTCGGAACGATAGAAATGTTTGCTCAAAATGGGGTATAAAGTGTTGTTGATAAGGGTTGATTTGCCGCTGCCCGAAACGCCCGTGACGCAAATGAGGGTGCCCAAAGGGAAGATGGCAGTTACGTTTTTCAGGTTGTTGCCTGTTGCGCCCATCAAAGTGATGGACTTGCCGTTGGATTGGCGTCGCAGTTTGGGGACGGCGATTTCTTTTTTTCCGTTGAGATATTGGGAGGTCAAACTATCGCTTTTCATGATGTCGGAGGGGGTTCCCTGCGCCACGATGAAGCCGCCATTGATGCCGCCGCCGGGACCGATGTCCACAATATGGTCGGCAGCCAAGATGGTGTCGCTGTCGTGTTCCACCACGATGACCGAATTGCCGATGTCGCGCAACTCTTGCAGGGCGGTGATGAGTCGGCGATTGTCGCGTTGATGCAAGCCGATGCTTGGTTCATCCAAAATATACAATACGTTGACCAATTGCGAACTTATTTGTGTGGCAAGGCGGATGCGCTGCGATTCGCCACCGCTGAGGGTAGCCGCAGGACGATTCAAGCCGAGATAATCCAAACCTACATCGAGCAAAAAGCCGATGCGGTTCTGAATTTCGCGCACAATTTCATAAGCAATCTTATATTTGCTTGCGTCGAAATAGGTTTCGGCATTGGCAAACCATTCTTGCAGCTTGCGCAAATCAATATGCGCCAAGTCGGCGATGGTTTTGTTGTTTATTTTGAAACATAAAGATTCCTTTTTGAGGCGAGCGCCGCCACATTCGGGACAAACTATCTTGTTCATGAAACCCGCAGCCCATTTTTTGATGACGGGCGAGTTGGCTTCTTTATTTTGATTGATGATGAAATTGACGATGCCTTCGAAAGAGGTTTTGTAGGGAGAAGTAACGCCCAAGTATTCGTTGCGAACCACAAACATTTCGTCCGTGCCATACAATAATATGTTGATGGCTTGCTCGCTCAAATCTTCCAAAGCGTCATCCAAAGTGAAATCATACTTTTTGCCGATGGTTTCCAACTGATGAAAAATCCAAGAACTCTTGTAGGTGCCGATGGGCATGAAAGCGCCGTCGCGTATGCTTTTGGTGAAATCGGGGACTATCTTATTGATATCCACTTCGGATATTTCGCCCAAACCTGCACACTTGGGACAAGCGCCGTAGGGCGAATTGAAGGAAAAGGAATTGGGTTCGGGTTCATCATAAGAGATGCCGCTCGTGGGGCACATCAACAGCCGACTGAAATGTTGGATTTTGTCGATATCTGTGTCGCAAACCATGAGGGAATTTCGCCCGTGTTTCAAAGCCGTTTGGATGGATTGGCTCAAACGCGTTTTGTTTTCGTCGTGGATGGCAATTTTGTCAATCACAATTTCGATGTCGTGTTGTTTGTAGCGGTCGAGTTGCATGCCAAACACTATTTCTTTAATCACACCATCCACGCGGACTTTCACAAAGCCAAGCTTGCGGATTTGTTCGAACATATCGCGATAGTGTCCCTTGCGTCCCTTCACTTTGGGAGCCAAGACAACGACATTTTTGTTGGAATAGGTGTTTAAAATCAAGTCTTGAATTTGGGCTTCGCTATAGCGTACCATCTTTTCGCCCGTCACATGACTATAAGCGTCGGCGGTGCGGGCAAAAAGCAAGCGCATGAAATCGTAAATCTCCGTAATGGTGCCCACCGTGGAGCGGGGATTTTTGTTTGCCGACTTTTGTTCGATAGAAATCACGGGGCTAAGTCCTGTAATCTTGTCCACGTCGGGGCGTTCGATATTGCCGATAAATTGGCGCACATAGTTGGAGAAAGTTTCCAAATATCGGCGTTGCCCTTCGGCATAAATGGTGTCGAAAGCGAGGGATGATTTTCCGCTGCCGCTCAATCCGGTGATGACCACAAGTTTGTTGCGCGGAATCACCAAGTCAATGTTTTGCAAATTGTGAACCCGCGCTCCGTAAACTCGAAGTGCGGATTCTTCTTCATACTCTAAGTCGTCAACAATATCGGCGTTGTCTATTTTTTCAGTCATACGGGTTTTAATAAACTAACGGATTTGGTCAATTTGAAGGGTATCGTTAAACAACACTTCGATGTCTTTAAAATGACGCATTAATACGGAATAATTTTCGCTTCCGCTGATAGGGAGTTTCACATTATAGGTTTTGCGCTCCTTGTTGGTGAGGGAATACTTCAAAATCCAAGGATTCAGTTCTTTTAAAATGCGATAATTTGATTTGTTTTTAATGGCAAAGTCGCACCAATTCGCCACCGAGGAATCCACCTTGACACTATAGGTTGGTATTGGGGGATATAAATCTATGTTGCGCAAATAAAAACCATACGCCACGGGCGCCTGATAGATGAGTTTCAAAGCGAGGATGCGATACACATAGCGTTGGGTTTCTTTGTTGAGATATAAATCATAATAGTTGGTGGCACGTTGGGTTTTTAAAGCTTCGGAAACGCCATCGGTGCCCATATTGTAAGATGCAGCAGCGAGGGTCCAATTGTTGAAGCGGGCATAAGCCGCTTTCAGATACTTGCATGCCGCCACGGTGGCTTTTTCCACATGATAGCGTTCATCAATTTCGGCATTTATCTCCAATCCGTATTGTTTTCCTGTTGCGGTCATGAATTGCCAAAAGCCTGAAGCCCCTGCGGGAGATGTCACATTCTCGAATCCGCTTTCAATCATGACGACATATTTGAAATCGGTGGGAACATTGTTGGCTTTTAAGATAGAATCCAAAATCGGCATGAAGCGATAGGCGCGTTTGAACATCAATATGGAATTTGAATGCCAGAAGGTGTTCACCAAAAGCTCCCTATCGAGACCTTCGCGGACGTAGAATTTATCTATAGGAACTTGTTCGCCTGCAAAATCCAAGCGTTCGGGAATCTTCACCGTAAACATCTTGTAGAAACGTTTGCTCGCATCAAAGTAAGCTGCATCTGATTTAGAGACTTGGATAGAATAGTTTGAAAAGACAAACAATTTCACCACCACCACAATGATGACTACCGATATGACTGCGATTAGGATTCTTTTACCCATCATTTTTTTATTTTATAAAATTAATTCGACGATTCTATTTGTAAAACAAAACTATTACCTAATGTTACACATAAATGTATTTTCTTTAACCTTAGTAGAAAAAGGAAAACGAGGACAAAATAACCTTATTACCTTATTTCGGCTGAGAGAAGGTAATAAGGTTAGGGTTATGGTGTCTATCATTTCTACTAAGGTTAAAGGATGAAAAATAAGGTTTTTTTCTTTTTTATGTAATATCTATTGTTAGGCGAAAGGTGTGATAAAACTCTTGAATGCTTCGCCATTTTTGTCACGTTCGGAGATGATGGGGTTCTCCACATTCCAATCAATATGGATGTCGGCATCTTTCCAATCAATGATACCTTCGGCGCTGCTGTTGTAAAAGCCTGTGCATTTATAAAAGAAAATGGTGTCGGGTTCTAAAGTAAGAAATCCATGAGCAAAACCTGCAGGCACCCACATCAAGAGTTTATTTTCTTCGCTCAATACTTGCGAAACCCATTTGCCGTAAGTAGGTGAACTCTTGCGAATGTCAACCGCCACATCAAACACCGCCCCTTTTATGACGCGCACCAATTTGCCTTGGTCGAAAGGCGGGCGTTGAAAGTGCAAACCTCTCAAAACATCCTTGCCCGACATGGATTGGTTGTCCTGAACAAACTCTTGGGTGATGCCCGCAGCTTCATACATGGTTTTGTTGAAAGATTCGAAGAAATAGCCACGATTGTCGGCAAAGACTTTGGGTTCAATGATAACAACATCGGGTATGGCGGTAGGAATTATGTTCATCTTATAAGAAAATGTATTGTTTTATATAAATAATATATCTGTTGAATTGCCAAATGCGACACATCGAACTTACAAATGGATGACTTCTCCATAAGCGGCAGCCACAGCTTCCATCACAGCTTCCGACATGGTGGGATGTGGATGCACAGACATGAGAATTTCGTGAGCTGTGGTCTCCAAAGTGCGAGCAACAACAACCTCGGCTATCATTTCGGTGACGTTTTCACCAATAAAATGCGCTCCCAACCATTCGCCCGTCTTGGCATCAAAGATTACTTTTACAAAACCATCGCGTGCACCCGCAGCACTTGCTTTTCCTGAAGCCGTGAAGGGGAATTTGCCAACTTTGATCTCCAATCCTGCATCCACAGCGGCTTTTTCGGTGTAGCCAACAGAAGCAATTTCGGGTGTGGTGTAGGTGCAGCCGGGGATGTTACCATAATTCATCGGTTCCACATGCTTGCCTGCTATCTTTTCGATGCAGATAATTCCTTCGCGGGAAGCCACATGAGCCAAGGCAGGTCCTTTCACGATATCGCCTATGGCATAATAGCCTTCCACATTGGTGCGGTAGAAATCATCCACGATGACTTTGTCCTTTTCGGTGATGATGCCTGTTTCTTCCAAGCCGATGCCTTCGATGTTGGTGGCAATGCCGACAGCCGACAACACGATTTCGGCTTCGATGATTTCTTCGCCTTTCTGAGTTTTGACAGTAACTTTACAGAGGTCGCCTGTGGTGTCCACGTTTTCTACGGTGGAAGAGGTCAACACTTTCATGCCGTTCTTTTTAAAGGAACGTTCGAGTTGTTTCGACACGTCTTCATCTTCGATGGGAACGATGGCGGGTAACATCTCAATCAAAGTTACCTTGGTGCCAATAGTGTTATAAAAATGTGCGAATTCAGAGCCTATAGCTCCCGAACCAATCACTACAAGGCTTTGTGGCTGTTTGGGAAGCGTCATGGCTTCGCGATAGCCGATGATTTTTTTGCCATCTATCTTCAGATGGGGAAGCTCACGCGAGCGTGCACCCGTTGCCAAGACGATATGTTTGGTTTCATAAACGGTTTTGGTGCCTTCCGCATCAGTAACTTCCACTTTCTTGCCCGAGAGAACCTTACCGAAGCCTTGAATGACCGTTATGTTATTCTTTTTAAAGAGAAATTGAATGCCTTTGCTCATGCCATCGGCAACAGAACGACTGCGTTTTACAATGGCATCGAAATCGGCAGTGATTTCGCCTTGTATGTTGATGCCATAATCGGTGGCATGTTTGGCATAATGATATACGTGTGCCGATTTCAGCAAGGCTTTGGTGGGGATGCAACCCCAATTGAGACAGATACCGCCTGTTTCAGCTTTTTCGACAACGGCAACCGTAAATCCTAATTGTGAGGCGCGGATGGCAGCCACATAACCGCCCGGACCCGAACCTAAAATGATAATATCGTAATTCATGAGTATGTAATTTTTAATGAATCTGCAAAATTAGTCAATTCCTTTGACAAGAAGAAAGTTTATAAAGAAGAAAGTTTATAAAGTATGGCAAAATCCATCCTAACTCTTGCCCCGCCGACGGATATATTTCATCGCAAGCATTATCAAAATGACAGCAAACAAGCCATTCTTCATGACGGTCCACAGCATGTTGACCGTGGGATGATATTCCGCAAAGGATTTCCCGTTATAACGCATCAGCGGATTCAGATAAAAGATGGTCCCGTTGCGGAAGGTGATGATGGCGCGGATATAGGTGTCGTTTGGCTGAAACACATAGCTGACATGCGTGCTTTTCTCTACGATTTTCCTGACCGCACCTTTATCGCCCAACAATTTAATCTCTTGCGCTGTGTCGGACAGGGACAGTTGCAGGGTATCGCTCGCGAGTTTCACGTATCGTAGATAGGGCAGTTTGCTGATGGTGGCTTTGCGAGCCTCGAACGATTCGTCTTGCTTGGCTGCTACCTCCACTCCGATGGTTTTCCCTTTGCGCAAAGCGTCTATCACGGAGGCTTGGTTGGTGATGGGCGTGTTGACCAAGGTGAGGCAACGCCCCACGATGTTCGGATTGCGGATGTCGTGACCATCATCATCACATAAAAGAAATACAGGGGCGCCTGCACTCAGCGCGGTGTCCCACAAGTTAGTTGAGTTGCGATAATTGCTTTTTATCTCGAGCAAATCATAGTTGCAGAGTTGCTTCACATCCTCGGGCTTCACGGCGCCATTCCAATCGGGGTGTGCTAAGGCTAATAACTCGGTGCATGGACGCAGTAGGTTAATCAAAAATTGTTTGTTGCTGATGGTTTGCGGAAACATGAAATCGAAAAACAAAACGGACGTGGCGCCTATGTTCAAATGATGATTCTTTTTCATGCCGTAACCTTGTTCGTAGTTGGGGATATATTCGCGCTGTGGCGGGTATTTTGCTTTATTTATTTTCTCATAATCTGATAAGGTAACCACATCATAGCCCAAATACGTATAACGGTCGAATACCTGCTGCTCCGAGCTTGCGCCATTGGTAACCCCGCCCCAACTCTTGGAATGTATGTGAAAAACTGCCTTCTTCCATTGCAACGTATCGCAGCCTGCATATGGATTATAGATGCTCTTGCCCGAAAACTTCGCCTTCAAGGGAAAATCATAAACCGGCGCACACAAATACTGGACCGCAGCCCATAACAACAGGATGATGACGAGCCCTTTAAGCCCCATCCACAATGATTTCAATATCCAAGCAAAGAATTTCATATTATTATTTTTACAAAGGTAGGATATTTTTTTGTTTTGGGGCATAAAGGGGTGGAAAATTGTTGGATGGTTAGATGGTTAGATGGTTTGATTGTTGCATTGTTTTTTATGATGAAATGTTCAACTGAGATAAATGAAAAGTTATAGAGATTAGTTCGTTCAAGAAGCAAAGATGAATTGAATAGATACAGCGGAGAACATTATTAAGATAATTTTTAGGCATTAAGATTGGGCAGTTTTTGGCTTAAATTTTGAAATTCAACATATTATTTATTTTGAATGGTTCGTAAATATTTCATTTTAAAGTAAAAATGCATTTATTGTTAATGAATAGTTAGGGGATGAATGACAGGAAATTCGTGGTGAATAATGTGGAATTCGTAGTGCATGACAGGAAATTCGTGGTGCATAGCAGGAAATTCGTGATGCATGACAGGAAATTCGTAGTGCATGGCAGGAAACTCGGCGTGAATGGCAGGGAAAGAGAGATGAAGAGTCTGGAATAGAAGATGCAGAGCAGGAATGCAATGGTGAAGAGTCGGGAATTAATGGTGCAGAAGCGGGAAGCAATGATGCAGGGCATGGAAATGATGGTGCAGAATAGGGAAGGATGTTTGGACGAGGAGTGTGTGTTTTTGCACCACAATAGACTCATTAGAACACAATAGAAAAAAATAAATAAAAAATGCTTGATTGTATATAATTAGATTTCAATGCTATATTAATGATGATGATATATATTAATTTTTTATCTTGCTTTTTTAAATAATAGTATTATCTTTGCAATCCTTTTTGAACGTTTTTTTACGTAAAAATATATCAGAAAAATTGTAAAGGAAAAATATTAATCTAATATGAAAAGGTTATGAAACATTATTTGACTTGGAAATTGGAAAGCTTTTATGCTTTATTGCAGTTTATTGCGGCTTATTCGTTTATTTCGACACATATATCCGATTTGGCGGATGATGTGAGCGATTTGGAAGATGCTACGGCGGAAATAGAAGGTGAAAAAGGCATACAGGAAAGTCCTACCAAGGGAGTTACTACAGCGACCAAAGCAAAGAAGCTTTTGA
>CAIWVT010000553.1 GCA_903916135.1 uncultured bacterium | reverse complement strand
CTTAATAGAAGAAAATAATGTTATAAAAAAATGGTTGTATAAACTTTGTGTTTCTTTGAGTCTTAGTGTCTTTGTGTCAAGATTATGGAGATAAACTATATCGAAGAAAATAACGTTATAAAAAAATGGTTGTATAAACTTTGTGTTTCTTTGAGTCTTAGTGTCTTTGTGGCAAGATTATGGAGATAAACTTTATCGAAGAAAATAACGTTAAAAAAAATGGTTGTATAAACTTTGTGTTTCTTTGAGTCTTAGTGTCTTTGTGGCAAGAGGCGAGAAACATACTTAATAGAAAAGAAAATATGATATTAGAAATTAAAGTTCCAAGTCCGGGGGAGTCCATTACTCAGGTACAGATTGCCTCTTGGTTGGTGGGGGATGGTGATTTTGTGGAAAAGAACACCGAAATAGCCGAAATAGAATCCGACAAAGCCACTTTAGCTATCAGTGCGCCCGAGTCGGGGGTGATTTCTATCACCAATAAAGAAGGCGATACGGTTGCCGTTGGACAAGTTATCGCAACACTCAATAGTGATTCAGAAAGACCTCTTGGTGTGGAAACTGCTCCAAAGGTACAAACTATTACACCTATAGAAACTGCTGCAAAAAGCCTTCCTATTTCGCCTTTGGCAAAGAAAATCATCACAGAAAATCAGGTAGACGTGGCTGCATTGAGCGATACCTTTCAAGGGACACGCATCAGCACCAAAGAAGTGGTCAGTTTTTTATCTAAGAAGGACGAAAAACAAGCTGTGAAGCAGGACCGTGAAGGCGTCACCCGCATTAAGATGTCGCCCTTACGCCAAAAGCTTGCCGAACGATTGGTGGCTGTGAAGTTGAATACCGCCATGCTTACCACCTTCAACGAAGTGAACATGAAAGAGATTCTTAATCTGAAAGCAAAATACAATGAGGCGTTCAAATCGAAGTATGGATATTCTTTGAGTTTCGTTTCTTTCTTTGCGAAAGCTGCAGCTATTGCCATGAGTGAGTTTCCTGTGGTAAATGCCATGATAGAGGGGGATGAAATCGTGTATCATGAATTTGTTGACATCAATATTGCCGTAAGCAGTCCAAAAGGATTGATAACGCCTTTGATTCGTGATGTGCACACCAAAAGTGTTCCTGAATTGGAGTTGACCATCAAAGAAATGGGCGCCAAAGCTGCCAAGAATCGCATCGCGCTCGACGATTTGGCTTTGGGGACTTTCACCATCACCAATGGCGGTGTGTTTGGTTCGATGATGTCCACACCTATCATCAATCCACCTCAATCTGCCATTTTAGGTATGCACAACATATTGCAACGTCCGATGGCAGTCAACGGTCTTGTGGAGATATTGCCGATGATGTATATTGCTCTTAGTTATGATCATCGTTTGATTGACGGGCGCGAGTCGGTTGGATTCATCGTGAGACTCATCAAACTATTGGAACAACCCATAGAAAGCGGCTTGACGACCTACGCAGACTTCGATACGTTTTTGAGTTAGGACAAACGGATGAGAAAACACGTTGATTTTTTGATTATCGGTTCGGGAATTGCAGGTTTGAGTTATGCTTTGAAGGTAGCAGAAACGGGAACTGTATGCATCGTGACCAAAGCTAAAGCAGAGGAATCTTCTACCAACTACGCTCAAGGCGGTATTGCAGCCGTGATGTATAAACCTGACTCTTACGAAAAGCATGTTCATGATACGATGATTGCAGGTGCAGGTTTATGCGACGAAAATATTGTTCGCATCACCATTTCGGAATCCACCAAACGTATCAAGGAACTCATCAGTTGGGGAACGAATTTCGATAAGAACAAATCAGGTAAATACGATTTAGCGAAGGAGGGAGGACATTCCGAATATCGTGTGTTGCACAGCAAAGACCATACAGGCGCCGAGATTGAGAAGGCATTATTGACCCAAGCTATCAAACATAAAAACATTGAGATATTAGAAAACCATTTCGCTGTTGACATCATCACCCAACATCATCACGGGATGGAGGTGAACAAACGCACCAACGATATTACCTGCTATGGTGCTTACGTTTTGAATCCAAACACCAACCAAATTGATACCATACTTTCGAAAATCACTTTGATAGCAAGCGGAGGTATTGGCAATATGTATAGCAATACCACCAATCCTGAAGTAGCAACGGGCGATGGCATCGCAATGGTGTATCGTGCCAAAGGAAAGACCGAACATTTGGAGTTTGTTCAGTTTCATCCCACCGCTTTGTTCAATCCCAAGGAGCGTCCTTCCTTTCTCATCACCGAGGCTTTGCGCGGTTTTGGCGGTATTCTCAAAACGATAAAAGGTGTTGAGTTCATGCAGAAGTATGATGCGCGATTGAGTTTGGCTCCTCGCGATATAGTGGCGCGCGCTATTGACTCCGAGATGAAAATTAGCGGCGACGAGCACGTTTGTCTCGACTGTCGTCATCTCAATAAGAACGAATTAATCTTGCATTTCCCAACTATCTACGCCAAGTGTCTCAGCATCGGCATTGATATCACCAAGGAGATGATTCCTGTGGTTCCCGCGGCGCATTATATCTGCGGAGGTATCAAAATTGATGAACATGGGCGCAGTTCTATTCAAAATTTATATGCTACGGGCGAATGTGCTTGCACGGGTTTGCATGGAGCCAACCGACTGGCTTCAAACTCTTTGTTAGAGTCTATTGTCTTTTCGCATCGTGCTGCTTTAGATTCCAAAAGCAAGCTGCGCAGCGTGGAACATCATCAGGCTATACCCGATTGGAACTCCGAAGGCACCGTGCTGAACGAAGAAATGATT
>CAIWVT010000552.1 GCA_903916135.1 uncultured bacterium | reverse complement strand
GTCGGTCGGAAAATCTTTGAACGCCTGATTTTTATTTGTCAGGTTGGTTTCGAATGCTACGTCAACGCCATAAATAATTAAAAAAGTGCCGTCGCGCTCAATTAGTCTAATTCCTTTGTCAGCTAATTGCATCAAAAATCCTTGACTAAATCTAAAATTTGTTTGTGGTAATATTTCTTCCATTTTTTTTTGTATTAATTGTTCAATTATACTAAACGTAATTTTTTACTTAATAACTGGGTTCAAACGAAAGTTTTTTTTTTATTTATTTTGATAAAGCTCTACATTCCTTTATTTACAATGCTTTCAGATGTATAAAAATTTTTATATAGGGTGAAAGAAATAAATAAATTATAAATGATGTTACGCAAAAGTCCGTAGGACTGAAATTATTATAGAAAATGATGGAGACAATCCTTTTTGAAATCCCGAAGGGATGATATTATCATGTCACCCGTTCCGGGTTTTGGTTTTCTCTGCCTGCTGTGTGCAATAATAGTGTCATCCCTTCGGGATTTTATCATCATGCGTAACATCAGTTATAAATAGAAACCTCAACATAATCCTTCGGAATGTGTAAGGAATTGGTGGAAGATAGCAAAGCAATCCGAGGGCAGATAAAAGCATCCTAAGGAAGCAAAAAAGCAAGGTAAGGCATAAAAAAAGGACAGTGAGAAATAGACAAAGGAAAGTGAGGAAAAGATACCGGAAGGTGAGGAATAAAAACAGGATGGTAAGGAATAAATAAAGAACTGTAAGGAATGAATAAAGGAAGGTAAGGAATGAAAAAAGGACAGTGAGGAATGAAAAAAGGAGTCCTTTATTGTTTCCTTATCGTGCTTTAAACACTCACAATCAATTGTTAAGCGTTTTTGATTTGAGATTTTTGATTTGAGAATTGAAACTTGCGAAAACCTATCGTCAGATGATGTTCTTCTAATCTTGATGCCGTTAGGCATCGAATGTTTATAGCAACTGAACATCATGAAACATACGACCCCGCTGGGGTCGAACAGCTCATAAACGTATCTATTTCTATAAACATGCGACCCCGCTAGGGTCAATATCAAAAAAAACGATATTGAATTAACGTCGCGACGCGATAAACTCCGGGTTCGCCAAGTCGCGTTTGTTGTAAATCAGCGGCAGCCGAGTTTCGGCATTAAATACTTTGCCCCCGGCATGGCGCAGTATGGCATCTCCTGCGGCTATATCCCATTCCATGGTGCGTCCAAAGCGGGGATATTCGTCGGCAGTGCCTTCGGCGATGGCGCAGAGTTTGAGCGAACTGCCTTTAGGAACAAACTGCTTGGGATGGGGCTGCAGGTCGAGATATTTTTGGGTAGTGCGGTTGATATGCGAACGGCTGACCACAAAAGTCATGGTGTCGGTTTGGACATCGGGCAAACGAACCGAAGCCGCCATGAGCACGGGCAGGGAGATGTCAGCCACCACCACCTGAGCAGCATCGCGCAAGCGAAACGAACCTATTTCTGCGGAAGCGAAATATAAAATATCATACGCCGGAGCATAAATAACGCCCATCACAGGGATACCCTGATGCACGAGGGCGATATTGACCGTGAAGTCATCCCGATGGGCGATAAATTCTTTGGTGCCGTCCAGCGGATCCACCAACCAAAAGCGATCCCATTGCGCGCGCTCCTCGAAAGGCACCACCTTAGTTTCCTCGCTTATCATGGGGATATTGAACTCAGCCAAACCTTCGATGATGGTCTGATTTGCCAACTTGTCGGCATTCGTAACAGGCGTCAGATTGCGTTTGATGCTTATGCGTATCTTGGTGCGGAAGATGTGCATAATCTGAGCACCTGCTTCGAGGGATGTGAGGATAGTTGGAATGAGGAGCTTAGTGGTCAAGGGGTGAGTGAATTAGTTGATTGGTTAATTGGTTGATTAAGTTAATTGGTCAAATTGTTGTATTGTTATATTGTTGAATTGTTTTATGGTTGGAACTTCTTAGTGTTTCTTAGTGTTCTTTGTGCCTCAGTGGTTTTTTCTTGGCATTTGGTTCTTGATTTAATTGCAGAATTGATGGCAAGGAAAAATTTTTAATTTTTCATTTTTCATTTCCTCAAAGTCCACTTTCATTTTAATAAAAACAATAGTTCCATCTGAAACGATGATGGAGAAAGCGAACGGATTTTCAGATTTCGGGCGGCTTTGAATCTCCAAGGTAAGCTTCGGATTTAATGCGGGGATAACCATATTCATAAATTTGATTTCGTCGGCTTTGCTCAGGCGAAATTTCTTCTGAAGTATGGTTTCGAGGGTTTCGCGTATCATCTGAATCAGGCAAACGCCAGGCACCACGGGATTGCCCGGAAAATGTCCTTCGAAGATAGGATGTTGGGGATTTATTTCGACCGACACGCAAGTTTTTTCGTCTTGCTGCGCGATGTCGCCTATGGTAAAAAAGGAATTGAGTAATAGCATCTGAATTTATTTTACGTTGAATTTTTCGTCAGGGATGGGCGCATTTATTTTACGATTCAGAAACTCGATGTCGGTTTGGTCGCCCGACAATTCAATCATCACCACACGGGAAACGGAGAAGAGTTTCTTATCAAAATAAATAACAATCTGATTGAAAAAAGATTTCAGGTCTTTGTCCTTTGGGCTGAGGATGAGTTTGTAAGTGGTTTCGTTTTCGAAATATTTGCACGAAAAATCTTTGACATCGTTCAGCACATTGCCTTGCATAATTTTGCCCAAACTGGCGTTGAGCGCCATGAAAGCTTTGGAGGCAGACAGGTCGAAGGAGTTGGATTTCTTGTCGTCAACCACAAACAAACGGTTATTGTTGATGATGATTAGATAGGCAAAAGGCACGGTATATTCCCAGCGGATAGCCCCACTCTTGAAACAGAAATAGCCCTTCGACACGTTGGGTTCAGTAAGCACCGAGAGGTATTTGAGTTGGGTGAAATTGCTCTCTAAGGTGACCAAGTTTTTGGAATAATTGTTCACCAAAACTTTGAGTCCGGCGGTATCTTTCAGAGCGCGATAGGTGGTGTCCGAAGGAGCGGCTTTCGCGGTGTTTATCCATAAAAGAGACGCTGCGATGGCAGCAAAAAATAGTTTATTCATAAGCGGGCATATTTAGCACCTCATCCAAACGTGCTATCTGTAAATGTTGTTGTTTGCAAAAAGATAAAAATTCGTCGAGCACCACTTCGATATGTTCCACGCGGTCGTGAAAAAGAATGATATCGCCTGCTTTGGTCTGGCGCAATTTCTTCATCAGGATTTCCCTATCGGAGTTCACGGTGTCTAAAGTTCTAAGGCTCCAACCGACGGGAATCAGAGGAAATTTGCGCAGGGCGCGTTTCATGTTGGGATTGGTGACACCAAAGGGGGGACGAAAAAAACGGGGCTTCTCCCCTATCGTCTCGCGGATGATTTGGTTGCACTGCATCAAATCGGCGATGATTTTCTTCTTGGAATAAAAGCCATAGAAATCATTATGACAATAGGAATGGTTGGCAATGATGTGCCCTTCGCGATGGGTTTGAAGGACTACATCGGAAAATTGGGCGACTTTGCTTCCGATGCAAAAGAAGGTGGCGTTCGCATCATATTTTTTCAACACTCCAAGGACTTTCAAGGTGGTTCGTTCGTCAGGACCGTCATCGAAAGTCAACACAATTTGGTTGGTGGTAGGCACCTTGCAAATCACATCAAAATAAAATGACATGCCGATGCGGAAGGATCCGATGCCTGTCATGGCAAACAAAAATATCCCGGGCACGACGTACCACCAACCCGAAATACCGAAAATGACATTAAAAACATTCAGGAAAAGTATCATCATCAAGAAGATGACACTCGTGCGCTTGAAGTTTAACATGCCGAAAGCAGGATTAGGGAATGTTCAGAGTTTTTATATTGATTATAAATCAAGATATTTTTCAAAGGTTTGGCTGCAACAAAACGGTAGTGCATCGCTTCGGGAAGGCTTTGTGTTTTGAGTAGTTGTGCCCCTGCCCACATCGCAAAAGCCGAGGATGTGAAATAGTCGCCTGAAAGATGTTTATAATACAAAATATTCGTGAGGGGAAACACTGCCTCGGTCATGCTATCATACACACAGTCATAACGACTGTCGCCACTGTAGCCCATGATGACCGCATCCACATCTTGCTCCGAAAGACCATGCTCGGAAAGAAAACTGAGCAAGTTGTTTTGTGTTTCGATGTCGTCAGTAGGTTTGTAGAAAGTTTTCACACCATGAACGCAAGCAAAAGCTTTGTCAGCAGTATTGGACATTACGAAAAAAGTAGAGCCTTCGCCGGCGATGCTGCCTTCGGATTTGTTTCGAAAAAGTTCGGGAGAGGTATCCTTCACGCTTTTATATATCCCCAAGCGTTGCATGATGGTGTAGGAAACCTGCGTAATTTCATCAACTCCGCCCAACAATATCTTGTGATTGGGTTGCTCGGTGAGCATCATCAAGGTGTCGAGCAAAGCATTTTCGAACGAAAAGCTGCGATGCACATAAGCATAATTATACGAATTGCATTTCAACAGCAGCGCAATTTGTCCAGCAATGGTGTTGTGGGTGGATTGGATAAAAGATGTGGGCGCCAAAAACTGTTCCTTGTTAATCACAATTTGATTGAGGAATTTCTCGGTATCCTCTATGCATCCCAAGCTTGTGCCTGTGATGATAGCGTCGGGATTTGCAAGTTCGATATCCTTCAAACATTTGAGACTTGCAGCCACGCCCATCTTAATCACACGCCCCATCCGTCGGATGAGATTGGGGTTGATGATTTCTTTATAGTCAGGCTCCACACAGGTGAGATAATCGTTCGGATAGTTTTCTGCCACCAAAGAGAAATCGCCCGCGAAGGTATTAGCAGGACTGATGGCGCAAAGGGAATTTATATATGCTTTCATAGTTTAACAGTCTGATAGAATTAAAGTGGAGTTGTTTCCGCCAAAGCCGAAAGAATTGGACAACACATTTCGGACGTTCACATTTTCTATGAGATGTGTCACGGGTGAAATGTTGAGTTCGGGAATCTGCTCGCTGAAGTTGAGATTGGGATATACCAAATTATGTTGTATCGCCAAAACAGACAACACAGCTTCGATGCCGCCCGCCGCACCCAAGGTGTGCCCGGTGAATGGTTTCGTAGAACTAAACAAGGGAACATTATCGCCAAATATGCGTTGCATCGCAATGCCTTCCGACAAATCGTTGTTGCTGGTACCTGTACCGTGTACGTTTATGTAATCTATATCTTCGGGATGAAGTCCGCTCATGGCAAGGGCAGTTGTCATGGCGAGATAGGCGCCTTGCCCATCAGGCGAAGAGGCAGTTTGATGATAGGCATCGTTGGCATTACCATAGCCTTTCACTTCAGCTAATGGTTTTTTAAGCATTTCAGATACTATTTTTTCAGAGACCAACAGCACGAAACCGGAACCTTCGCCCATGTTCAAACCCACACGTTTTGCATCGAAAGGTTTGCAATGCTCTTTATCTAAAATCATCAAGGTATTAAATCCGTTCATGGTGAAGCGGGTTAGGGAATCGGTGCCCCCTGCCAACACCACATCCACCACATTATTTTTTATCAAGCGCGAGCCAAACATAATGGAGTTTGCCGAAGAAGAACAAGCGGTGCTTATAGTAGCCATATAATCTTTGATACCCAAAAAATTGGCAATACGTTCGGTGCTGTCGGCACAATCGTGTCCTTTCACGTTTTGCAAATCGCCTTGAGTACGGTCGGCATTGAAATCATCATAAAAATGTTCGCTCAAATCCATACCTCCCACCGAAGTTGCCGAGACGATACCACAGCGATATTTTCCAATATCAATACCGGAATTTGTCAAAGCTTCGCGTGCTGCCAACATACCGAAAAGGCTTGTTCGCGTGATGGGTTCATTTATATCCAAACCCAACATTTGCTTGAGTTCGTTGTTCGTCTTCTTGATTTCGGCAGCAGGGATTTGCTCTTTCAATGTGGTTTCAAGATGGGTGATAGAACCAACGCCATGGCGGCCGGCTCTCAGCGATTGAAGGGTTTCTTCAACCGTGAAGCCAATGGCAGAAACTATGCCTATTCCCGCAATAAAAACTTTTTCGTTCATCAGAATGTATTTAAAAAGTGGCTGCAAAAATACGCTTTTTTTGCCATATCGCTAATCATATATTTCAAATTGCCAACCATAAATATATAATCATAAATCTTCAATCATAAATTTTACTACCTTTGCCGCGTAAAACAACAGTTCGGTTTATCGCTGTTCGGGGCAACCCGAAAAGAGGAAAGTCCGGGCAACACAGGGCGCCATACTTCCTAACGGGAAGGATTTCGGGTAACCGAAAGCCAGCAAGTGCCACAGAAAATAACCGCCTTGATGCCTCGGTGTTAGGGTAAGGGTGAAAATGTGAGGTAAGAGCTCACGTCCCAACACGGTGACGTGTCGGGGGGGCAAACCTTATGGGTTGAAAGACCAAATAAACCGGAGTTTGAGGGCTGCCCGCCCAATTCCGGAGGGTAGGTCGTTGGACTGCGTTGGCAACGACGCAGCTAGATAAATGATAGACTAAAACAGAACCCGGCTTACGGAACTGTTGTTTTATTTTTTGCTCTTCACAAAAAAAGAAAAGTCTCCTTGCGATGCAAAGAGACTTTTCATTGTTTCCAAAATAATAAAGGCTTGTTATTTTACAAGAATTACATTCCCTTTGTATGCATGATATCTTCGATTGATGTCGTGAAACGAAATGTACCAATTATAGACTCCTTCAACAGGCTCCTTACCTTCCACTTTGCCATCCCAACCTTCAGCCATATTCCGAGAATTGAAAACTTGCTTACCCCATCTATCATAAATACGCATTTCAAAAGTCTCTAAATTTATGCCCTCTCCTTTTGGAGCAAAAACCTGATTTTTCTCATCATCATTTGGTGTAAATGCATTGGGAGCATAGAAACCAAAATTTGGTTCAACATAAACATGACGCATGGCGGTATCTGAGCATCCATAATCAGAAAATACTATCAATACCGGATAATAGTTGCCGGTATCGGCGTAAACATGTGTTGGATTTTCAATAGAAGAAGTATTGCCCAAAAGATTAAGTTCTCCAAAGTTCCAATTCCAATCGGTTGCCCCTGAGGATTGGTCGGTGAACCATACTAAAGCATCCAATTCGTTCACAATATCGGGAGTTACTGAAAAATCTGCCGCAGGAATGGGGTGAGTTACTATATATCCGGGTTTCGTCAAAGACATTTTGCATCCTGCACTGCTCACCGCCGACAAAGTTACATCATAGGTTCCGGCATTTTCAAAATAATGCGATGGATTTTGAAGGTACGAAAAACCACCATACGTAATATTATCGCCAAAAGTCCAGTACCATTGATTCACTGTGGGTGTTGTCAGGTCTTGAAAATTAACCCAAAGACCTTGACAACCTTCAAAAATATCTGCCGTGAAATCAATTATGGGCAATGGACTAACCACTAAAGTATATTCGGCAGTACTTATACAACCACTATTGTCTCCTATAACAGTGTATGTAGTTGTTACAGTAGGAAACGCATGAGTAATTTGTCCTGTTGCATTTGAGAGCGTGGCGGATGGTGACCATGTATAAATTTGAGCAGCACCATTGCAAATAAGTTCACTTGTATCACCAATGCACATAGGATTTGGATTTCCAGTGATAGAAATAACGGGACCTAATGTGGCAATAACGGTAACCGAGGTGCCTCCCGTGCATCCTGCAGCATTAGTGCCAACAACAGAATACGTGGTGGTTAATAAAGGCGCAGCCGTAACAATTGCACCTGTTGCAGGAGAAAGTGTAGAACTTGGTGTCCACACATACGTGTCTGCTCCTGCGCTTGTTAAAACAATCGAATTTCCCACACAAATTGCCGGAGCGGTAGGATTTACAGTAATAACTAAATTCGGGTTTATGGCAACATTCACGGTGTTCATGCCCGTGCAACCAAGTGTAGTACCAACAACTGTATAGGTAGTATTCGTGGTTGGTGTAGCATTTACGGGAGTTCCTGTGGCGGGGGAAAGAGTGTTACTTGGAGTCCACACATAGGTGGTAGCTCCACTACAGGCTAATGAAATTGAAGTTCCCAAACAGATGGAAGCACTTGCGGGGGTAAAGGTTAACACAGGGTTGGGATTCACAAAAACTGTTACAGTATCCACCGTCGGACAATTGTCCACGGCAGTCACCCAATAGCTTGTTGTATTTACTGGTGAAACTGTTATGGATTGGGTGGTCGCATTTGTACTCCAAAGATAAGTTGTTCCTCCTGAAGCCGTCAATATGGTGGATTGCCCTTCACAAATAGTGGCATCGGGACCTGCATTGGCATTGCTAAAACCCACCGTAACAAGTACACTTTCGGTAGCAGTAGCACCACACAAATCTGTTACGGTTACAGTATAGGTAGTTGTTGTAACCGGGGAGACATCCACACTAGCAGTGGTTCCAGCGCCACCACTCCACAGATAGGTGTATGGCGTTATCCCTCCCACCGGAAATACAGTAAGATTTGCCGTACCATTACAAATCAAAGTGTCATTACTTGAGGAAGCTGTTAAAGGATTATTGTTCAAAATACTGATAGTACTCGTATTTGTTCCTCCACAGATACTAGTTTGGAAAGTCAATATAACCGTTTCTGTACCTTCAAGAAGACCATCTGTTATTGGATGAATAGTCAAACTTGTAGAAGTCTGACCGGCAGGTATCGTTACACTTGTTGGTATGGTTGTATAATCCACACCATTGGTGGCAGTACCCGCAATCGTATAGGTTATTGTATAAGATGTAGGTAACGGATTATTCAAACCAAAGGTAATGATGGCATCGTTACATCCTTCTACCGCATTGGTTAAGGACACATTTGGTGATGAATAGGTAGTATTAATCGAAACTGCGCTCGTCGAGAAACTGTTCGCCTCAAGAAAAACACCCGAATCATAGGACTCATCGCCGCCATCCCCTATGGCTAATTTTATATGATAGTTTGTGCATGGGATTACTCTACACCATGCTGTCAGAACATGCGTGAATCCATCAAAAACAATGCTTGTGCCACTTGAATTGTCTGTATAATACGCACCATAAGCCGTAGAAATGCAACCGCTTGCCGTATATCCTGACCCAGGACCTCCATTGACCGAATTGATGGCAACCGGTAAAGTTGTTCCCGGAATCAGTGCTATATTTTTTGCCACATAATTTCCGCCGGCAGGATTCGCTCCACTGACAAAAAATCCGAAAACATCATTAAATGTGGAACAAACAAATTCAGGATATTCTTCTGAAGCAAAAACATATCTGAATTTAATAGTATCCGCTAAGGGCAAAAAATCAAATTGCAACACACAAGCATCCGAAACAGTTTGGGTAACCAAAGCCTGAAGGTTGACATCCGAAGCAGAGTTGGTGACAGAGGATTCGAAATTGGTGGCAGCGCAACCAATGGCAGGCGGAATGCTGCTTGGCGTGGTGCCATTCACCAAGCCGGTTGACATGATAATACCGGTGGTCAAACCTAAGTTTGTCGGTGTGCCGCCGGTGGAAAATCTGCCTATTGACGCTGCCATACCCGTGTAAGTGATATTACTTACCGTTACGCCTGTACCTACCAACACGTTTTGCACCAATTGTGCAGGTGTCATCGCGGTGCTGACCGTTAGTTGTGCTTTAGACTCCATAGTAATTACGCAAAATATTATTACCGCAACTACTGATTTTACTACTTTAACAAATGTAGATGTTCTCATACTTTCTATTTTTAAAGATGATTTGTTCTGCGAGATAGTGAATATATACATATATAATTTCAATGCTTAATCTTATGCTCAAAAAAAGCTTTTCGCATAAAATTTAAGACGGATTGCAATTAATTTTTTCTATCTTTGTTATTATAACGAAATTTTCAGCAAATAACTTGGTGCATACATGAAATATTTTTTCACAAAATATCAAATCGCAGTTTTTATCCGCAAAAACGGATGGATATTTGCCGTGTTTTTGTTCCTTTTTGTGTTCTTAATTTCCTTGCCCTCTCCCCTATTTCACGACCCGTGTTCCACTGTTATTGAAGACCGTAGCGGCAATTTGATGGGCGCTCGTATTGCCGACGATGGTCAATGGAGGTTTCCATCTAATGATATAATCCCATATAAATTTGAAAAGGCACTTATTTTATTCGAAGATAAATATTTTTATTTTCACAACGGTGTGAATCCACTTTCGATTGCGAAAGCTGTTTATCGCGACGTGAAAGCCGGAAAAATCATCAGCGGGGGCAGCACCATTACCATGCAGGTGATACGCTTGGCGCGAAAAGGAAAATCGCGGACGGTTTTTGAGAAGATGATTGAGACGTATTTGGCATTTCGCTTAGAGCTTACGTATTCCAAGAAGGAAATCCTTGCTTTGTATGCTGCCAATGCGCCATTCGGAGGCAATGTGGTGGGTTTGGAGGCGGCTTCTTGGCGCTATTTCGGGAAGAGTTCGGAGAAACTGTCGTGGGCAGAGGCAGCCACTTTGGCGGTGTTGCCCAACAGTCCTTCGCTTATCTTCCCCGGAAAAAATCAAGGAAAACTGAAAGCCAAGAGAGACCGATTGCTCACCACGCTCAATAAATACAAGCTTATCGGTGACGATCAATTGTGGTTGGCTAAGAATGAACCCCTGCCAGGCAAACCTTTCCCCCTGCCCCAATTATCAACCCATCTTTTGGATAGGGCTATCAAAGACGGGTATCGCGGCAAACGCATCAAAACTTCCTTAGACGTGGCGCTGCAAGACATAGCCAAATCTATCATTGACAGATATCACGAAAAGCAAAAGGCAAACAAGGTGAACAATGCCGCTGCTTTGATTTTGGATGTGGAAACGGGCAATGTGATAGCCTATATCGGCAACACATCCGAAGAAAATCATCCCGAATATGGCTGCGACGTGGATTTGATTACCGCATCCCGCTCGACGGGAAGTATCTTGAAACCTTTTCTGTACGCCGCCATGCTGAACGATGGGCAAATCCTACCCAACACTTTGGTGGCAGACATCCCCATACAGTTGGGCAGCTTTATTCCTGAGAATTATAGTCTTTCGTATGACGGCGCGGTGCCTGCCAAGAGGGCTTTGTCGCGCTCGCTGAACGTGCCCGCCGTTAAGATGCTGCAAGCTTATGGCATCAACCGTTTCAACTATATATTAAAAAAGGTAGGTTTGACCACGCTCAACAAACCCCCTTCTCACTACGGCTTAGCCATCATCTTAGGTGGCGCAGAAGCCAACCTGTGGGACTTGGCGGGAGCTTACGCCAGCATGGCGCGCACCCTGAATCACTATCGCGGCATGGATTCTCGCTATAACAAAGACGACTTTCACCCACCCAATTATCTCTTTACGGAAAAGCATCGCAAGCCTTCGGGTTCCGACCGCTCGTCTTATTTGAGCGCGGCTTCCATTTGGTTTGCCTTGGAGGCGATGAACGAGGTGTCGCGTCCCGATGAGGATGCCGAGTGGCAGCAATTCTCTTCCTCCGCCAAGATAGCGTGGAAAACGGGCACGAGTTACGGCAGCCGCGATGCCTGGGCTATAGGCTGCAATCCCAATTATGTGGTGGCAGTTTGGGCAGGCAATTCCGATGGCGAAGGTCGTCCGGGCATGACGGGTTTGACGTATGCCGCGCCTATCATGCTCGAAATCTTCAAGTCGTTGAAGCCTCACGGATGGTTCGATGCGCCTTACGACGACATGATTCAACTGCCCGTGTGTCGCGCCAGCGGATACAAAGCCACATCACTCTGTGAAGATGTGGACACTATGTGGGTTCCCAAGTCGGGTGCCAAAACCGCAGGCTGTCCTTACCATCAAATCGTGTTGTTAGACCAAAGCGGCTTGTGGCGGGTGAATTCCAACTGCGAGAGTGTGTCGAACATGCGCTACGAAAAGTGGTTTGTGTTGCCGCCCGTGATGGAATATTTCTACAAAACCAAAAATCCCTTCTACAAAATGTTGCCCCCCTATCGCAAAGACTGCATCCCGACGGACAATGCCGCAAACTCCATCGAAATGATTTATCCCAAAGACAACAGTAGGATTTACCTCCCCGTGGATTTGACCGGCGTGCGCGAGAAAGTGGTGTTCAAGGCGGCGCACAACACAGCCGGCACTAAGATTTATTGGTATTTAGACAACACTTTCGTGGGCGCCACCACCGATTTCCATCATCTCGCCCTGAATCCCGCTGCCGGAGCGCACGTGATGACATTGGTGGACCAAAAAGGCGTGAGCCTGACGGTGCATTTCGAAATCATTGATTCAAAAAAATAAAAAATAGCATGTAGAGACGCGGCGCGCCGCGTCTCTACCATCATCCAATTTGGTATTGCTATTCAAATAAAAAAAATCTTCTTTTTCCTTTCCTAAACCTTAGTAGAAAGGCAAAACAAACACACAAATCAACCTTATTACCTTCTTGTAGTAGCCACGTTTTTGGCAATAGAATTTAATAAGGTAATAAGGTGAAAGAGGTCGTATGTCGTTCATTTCTACTAAGGTTTTATGACCATAACGACACAGACATCCCATGAATACAAATCATCAAATCATCATCCTAAAAAATAAAAAAAAGGATAGGAATAGGCATTCGATGCCCGTAGAGACGCAAAATTTTGCGTCTCTACCATCATCCAATTTGGTATTGCTATTCAAATAAAATAAACCTTCTTTTTCTCTT
>CAIWVT010000551.1 GCA_903916135.1 uncultured bacterium | reverse complement strand
TGTTTTAATATCGACTCCTCTCTCTGGTTTTGAATCAGTATTACTTAGAACTTCATGCATCCCCTCTCATTAATTGTGCCAAGCTTATAACACATTATAAAACATCACATAATGACGAATCGAAATGTTTTTTTTACAGAATAAAAGACAAAAAAAATCCCAAAAATTGTGATCAATTCACAATTTTTGGGAAAGCGGAAAGTGGTTATATCTTAAAAGTTATTTTTTTACATATCGCTTTATCAATTCGGTTACATGATTAACACTAACTCCGAGCAATTTGGCAGTTTTGCCAGCAACTTCTCCTGATTTTTTCCAAGCTTTTAAAAATGCCCTTTCTTTTGCTTTTTCTAATGAACAATCTTTAATAATTTCAAAATTCTCTGGATCTTTGAACTGATTAATAAATAACTCTTTAGTTAGATATTGATTTTCAATTGGCATGTTAATTAATGCATGTGTAATCATATTACATAATTCCCTGATATTACCAGGGAAAAAGTATTCTTTTAATTCAGATATTATTCCATCTTCACTTTTTGGCTTACTAATTTTATTTAGAATGCATATTTTCTCTAAATAATAATCGAAAAGTTTTGATATTTCATCTTTGCGTTCACGCAAGGGAAAACTTTCTATTGAATAATTACTCAAACGATAAAACAAATCCTCTCTAAACAATTTCTGAGAAATCAATTCTTCAATATTTCTATTTGTTGCTGATATTATTCTAACATCAGCGTCAATGTCTTCATCTCCTCCTACTTTCCTAATTTTTTTTGTTTGTAACGCTCTTAACAATTTTGTTTGAGAGCTCAATGATAAATCTGCTATCTCATCTAAAAATAATATCCCATTATGATTGATTTCAAAAAGACCTTTTATCCCGTTTTTTGGTGCATTTGTATATGCGCCTGGTATGCAACCGAACATTTCTACCAAAAAAAGCTCATCATTAAAACCGGCACAGTTAACAGCGTGGAATTCTTTTGATTGTCTTTCCTTGTCAGAAAGATAAATTAATCTCGCTAAAGATTCCTTACCACTTCCACTTTCTCCCGAAATGAACACATGAATATCTTTACATCTACCAACTCTACTGATAGTTTCAAAAGTTTTTAATGAGGTTTTGCCCCATATTAATTCATCCTTAAATTTTGTCTTATATTCATCACGAAGAGTTTTAAAAGAAGTTTTTTCATCATTATTTTTTATTATATCTTGAAGATGTTTATTCTCTGAGATTAATTTCTGATGTTTTAAATATTCTCTTAAACAAATAGCGAGCGTACCGCGTGTTACTTTCTTATTTAATTTCCCTTTTTCAATAAAATGATTAATCTTATGTTTTATTGCAATTTCAATAGGGTTGACTATCCCTTCTTCATTATCATCGATACCAGCTTGTCCCGTAATAATTACGATTTGAACAGATTCATTTAATGAATTTATATAATCTGCAAGCTCAAGTCCCGAAAGATCATTTTCCATTATAACATCAATAAATGCAACGGCAATATCTTCATTCCCCTTTTTATCGAACTCCTTTTTACCTGAAATAAAACTGTCGGCTTCAACATATGTGATTCCCCTCCCTTCATAAACAAAATTTGCCAGTTTATTAACCATCACTTCTCTCCATTTATACTCATCATCTACAATGAGAATTTTCCATTTATTGTCCATGTCTAATTAGTTTAACGGTATTGATATGATAAATTTAGCTCCTTTTGTAAAATCAGAATCATAATGAATAGCTCCTCCCAATTGATTAATTGACCATTTAACCAAAAAAAGACCATAACCTGAATTTTCATTGGGAGTTGTAGTATAAAATGGTTCAAATATTTTATGTACTATTCCTTTATTTATTCCAACACCATTGTCCATATATATTATTTCCAATGATAAATTGTCCTTGGTTCGGGATATATTTATTGTAATTTCTCCATTTTCATTATTTTTATAAGCATGCTTATCCGAATTCAATATCAGGTTTGTAAATATAATGGAATAAAAGCCCTTTATTCCTGAAATAGATAAATTCTTATCACAAGTAAGGTTGATGTTTATATTTTTGTTTTTAATCCGTGGCAAAATTGTTTTAAGTATTGTATTCTCCAAATATGTACATAATCTGAAATCAACTTCTTCGTCCTTTATTTGATCTCGTGAATAAATTTTGAAACTATCCAGTAGATCGTTTATATTTTCTGTTTGCTTATTTGCTTTCTTGCACATTGCAATAATTGTGTTAATATGGGCATTCAATTTTTCATTATGCGAATTATTGATACATTTATCCGCTTCTTCATTAATTGTCTCAACAAAATCATTAATTACTGCAATTTCGCCATTAAGTTCATGTGAAATTCCCCTAACAATATATCCTAATGATTCCAATCTTTTTGATTCAAAAAGTTTTTTTTCTATTTCTTTCAGTTTTGTTATATCGGTATCAATTGCAACAAGCTTAATTATTTTATTGTTTTTATCAAAAACCGGAGTTAAAGTTGTAGTCAAGTTTTTAATCACACCCTCTTTTGTTTTAATTTCATTTTCATAAACTACAGAAGTCTTGCTTTGAATACATTCGTTAATTTTTGATTCAATATTAGTAAAAGCAGATGTATCTCTTAAATTCTCGCCGCGTAAAGCTTTAAATTCGTCAAAGCTATATTCATACATTTTTTCGAAACCCTCATTTACATATTCTAACTTGCCTTCTGCATCCATTATCGTAATTCCGTTCACTGTCTCTTTTGCAACAATGGATAATCGTTCGTATATATCCTTGTTTTTTTTAAGTTTTAAAAAATCAAAAATAACAAAAATAAGAAATAAAATACTTATTATGGATGAACCAATTGCAATAAAGGTAGAATAATTATGACCAGAATATGCCAAATTAGTGCTTACACCAATAAGATAATGTAATTTTGGCATTTTTTTTACAAAGCCAATTTTATTAACATTTATATTAGGGTCATTTTTATTTTTCCATTTATATTCACAATAATTTCCATTTATATCAGACTCACTAGCTGAAAGGAGCAATTGTAGAGATCGACGTCCATGAAAATCTTTTACATTTAATTTATTAATATCGTCTTGTATTGGATTAACAATTATCTTACTATCCATCGAATCTGTTCCTTCATTTTTAACGCTATCAATAAAATAATAGCATCCATAATTATCGTAATAATCTGCTTTATTCAAAGAATCAATTAATTCTCTCGGATTCGTTTCAATTTTTTGATAAAAAGAAGCATTAAATATTGTATCAAATTTGTTTTTTACAATGTTCTTTTGAGGTTCTTTTACCAAATATGTGTATCCTACTAATTGTAAAATAATATTTACAACTGCTAGTAAAACAATCAATATTATGAAGATATAAGTTCTTGGAATTTTTTTCATGTGCATATTTCTTTTGTAAAAAAATCAATAAGTAATTTCAGATCCCCATTTAAAAGTTTTAAAGGATTTCCAATCCCGGGAAAAAATCAAAAAAGGAAATTGGAAGTTTTCATCGAAATTAATTTTTATTTCTCCTTTTGAGTTATTATTAGCCATAATAATTGTTTCAATTTTATCTTCAGGAATAAATTTACTGATACAATCAGAAAATGATTTTGATGAAGAATGAAAAAACCACCAAATTGAGATATTTAATATCGTCCAAAGTTCTTTAATTGTAGCTGTCTGTCCCAAATTTCCAAACGGCTTTAATCGTAAACAAGCATCAGGGCAGATATATTCTAATGTCTTCAGGTTGTCAATCAGAAAAGAATAAACGTTTTTAAATTCTGGTGATAATATCCAAGATTTAAAGGGTACGGGGAATCCACTTTTTGAAATCCATGCTAAATCACCTGCTATCCTTTTTTCAAAAGATTTCCGCAATAATATTTTCCCGATATTTTCCTCAAGATGTAGTCTGGGATTATAATCATTTATTTCTTTGATTATTTTATGATCAAGATATGGTACACGAATTTCAATGGAAGCGTTCAGCCCAACACGATCTTGGCGCATTAGTAATGAATTAAGGTATAGTTGCCTGTCAAGCTTTAATTTGCGATTCAGTCCATTGTGTTTACCTTCAAATGGAGCAATATTCGTTATCAATTCCTTTAAACCCGACCATTGTTTTACTGCCCAATTTTTATCTTTCACTAAATGTTTCAAAATCAGATTTGAATTAATAATTTCTTCGTCAAAATCAAACAAAAAATCTGGAGAACCATCATCTTCATGTGTATTATAATATGGGTAATGTGAATATCCGGCAAACAATTCATCAGCACCTTCACCTGATAACATTACTTTGGCTCCAAGTGAATTAGCTTCTTTGCAAAGCATATACAGAGGAATTGAAGAATTAAACATTAATGGACCACTATTCAACCATACTAAAAATGGCCAAAAGGAAAGAAAAGTTTCTGGTGTAATTGTACGACTATGTAAATCAATATTTAATAATTTAGCTGCATGCTTCGCAGCATTCTTTTCATCAATAATATCAGGAGCGTCGAAACCACAGACCATAGATTGAATTCTATATATTGGATCGCGGGGCATCATAAAATTTATTATTGTTGAATCTAAGCCACCACTTAAAAAGGCACCATATTTTATTTTTTTCGGTATTCTTCGTTCTACAGAATAAGAAATAAGATTATAAATATCTTCCTCAAAAAATGTTTCTTTGTATGGTTTATTTGTCCATATTGTCGTATTTGATGAATTGGAAAACGTTGTGGGTTTCCCTTCCGGAACATCCACTCCAAATGATAAGACTTGACCGGGCAAAACTGCTGAAACATCTTTATACATTGTGTAAGGTTCAATTGGGTTTCTTACAATTAATGAATGAAATAGACCTTCTTCAGAAATAGCAGAATTTGCCAAACCCGATTCAATCAAAAAACGTGGTTCTGATGCAAAAGCAAAAAACTTGTCGTTATTCGTGTAATAAAGCGGTCGAATTCCTACTTTGTCGCGTGCTACAGTTAATAATTTGGTTTTTTGATCATATATTGCAACGGCAAACATTCCATCTAATTTCTCAAATAATTTCTCTTTCCAAACCTCATAACCATGAGCCAGCACTTCGCAATCAGAATCTGAACGAAATATTGCACCTGTTTTTTCTAATTTGGAACGTAAATCGTCTGAATTATAAATTTCTCCATTGGCACATGCAATAATTGAAAGATCATTGTTTGAATATGGTCTATATCCTTCTGAAGGGTCAGTAATTAACAATGATGTCTGGCACAATAAGACATTATTGTCACCAAAAATCCAGAATCCATCAGGACCTCTTCCTTTCATCAAACCCACACCAATCTCAAAGCGACGAAAAATCGAAATGCTAATTTTTTCTTTATACAAAATTAATCCGATGATTCCACACATAAAAAATATTTTTTTTTTGGAGCTATGGTTTTGCCTAAGCAATTACTATTATTTCAGCCTTCTGCCTCATTTATATATCTATTCAACTTGTCACGCGCTATGTTTTGACGCGATTCCAATCAGTGGTTCGAAGCTTGCAACTTCTCTCGGTTCTATTATAGCCCCTTCCTTCAATGCCTGTCCCGTACCGTAGGTCGGGAGGGTTGGGTTTTTTTACTTTTAATTTTTAATTTCCCATTCCTATGAAACAGGCGGCACATCAGGCTCACTGTTTTCAACAACCTCCATCAAAAACTGCAAAGCACAAGTCTTCCCCGCCACTATTGTAAAATCAAAAACCACATCCTTAAACCCCTCCTTGCTCAACTTCCCGTGATACAATCCCGGAGCCAAACCATCCTTAAAAATTTCCCCATCTGCGTCGGTCTGCATCGTCAAACCCAATGATGTAACCGTCCATGCAACTCCCACCATCGCTTCCAAATTGCTTTTCCCAACCACAAACAACTCCATTGTACCTGTCGTAGGCTCCACAGGCACCATCTTCCTCTTCAAATGATGATGTCTCACGTGGCGTGCTGCCGTATATGCCAAAAACAAACCAACATTCGTAATCCTATAAATCTTCATAAACC
>CAIWVT010000550.1 GCA_903916135.1 uncultured bacterium | reverse complement strand
CCTTGGAATTCGAAGCAATGACCTTGGAATTCGAAGCAATGACCTTGGAATTCGAAGCAATGACCTTGGAATTCGAAGCACTGACCTTGGAATTCCAAGCACTGAACTTGGAATTCCAATAACAGAACTTGAAATTCCAAGAGTAGAACTTCAAAAATACAAGCTTTTTTATCTTTGCAGATAAGATGAACAGCAAATTAAAATTGGCGAATTGAAATAAAAGGGAAATAAAGGAAGGGTTCAGAGGTTCGTTGTTAAGCGGAGTATTTTCTTCGTAAGCTTGAAATGTAATATATTAAAATAAATGAGTTCGGCAATAATAAACCTAAGTTGAAAATATTATTAGAGATAATGTCTTATTTTTTTTATTTGATTTTTGGAAGGGCATATTAGAAACACCTTTAAATTTTTTATTGTGTTTATAAAAGTTGTATTTTTGCAATTCAAAATATCATAATTAATAATGACAAACCCATTCAGTATGACCACACAAAAATCTTTCACAAAAAAAATAGTATTTATATTAATAACTGCATGTATATTCTTTTTGTTACAAAATTGCTGTGTTGCTCAAGATTCTATTCCAAAGAAAAAAAGATGGATTCATAAATTTGAAACAGGACTTACTGCAGCCATGTATTTATCTCCTGCAACCTACCTTGAATACAGTACACCCTATCCTTTTAACAAATCTATTAAAAGTCCAGACGTGCAAATCATAAAAAGCAATCAAGGTTTTGGTGGAAATTATTATATAAACTATCATTTCAGCAAACATATAGGCTTAAACTGGGGGTTTCAGATATTCAGTTTCAGTAAATCATTTGTTTCTCGTTATAATAGTGGTAGAGACAGCACGTTTTTTACAACGAAAAATACTTGTTATCATTTTCCTGTAAATTTCTTGTGGGATATAAATCCGAAGAATAAAGTAAAGTGCTTTATGATAGCAGGCATTGAGCCGGGATGGGATGTTTGGAATTCTCATCTTGATGAAGGAGGCACTACTCCTATTAATTCTGTAGATATTAAGGCAGAATACTGTTTATTACTACTCTTCGATATAAACGCAGGCATAAAAATACCTATTTACAGGAATTTTGCCTATACCCTTCTGCTTAAATATGAGAATACTTATAAGCCAGTTGGAGTTTCAAATTTTGGCGGAACAATGGTTTATAATAATACAGGCTTTTTATCTCTCAATATGGGATTTTGTTTTTAGGAATTATTATTGAGACTAATATTCATTTAATATCAACAAAATGACTAACTCCCAAGTTCGGCTAAGGTTCTACCTTAGTCAATAGTATCTCAACAGGCTCCGCCTGTTAATACATCTCATTTTTTTACAATCAAACAAAAGCTATGAATCTTACAACTTTGAAAAAGAATTATGTAACATTCACAAATGAAATTGGACATACCTTTGCATTTCAAATCACTAAAAAAGTATTGTATGCTTGGGGAATTAAACGAAGAACAAATTGAACAGCTACTCACCACAAGTGTGGTTGGTAGAATAGGTTGTTATGCCGATGAAAAAATTTACATAGTACCTGTAACCTATCTTTATGTGGATGGATGTCTTTTGGGACACACCATAATAGGTATGAAAACTATGATGCTGAAAAAGAATCCAAAATGCTGTTTTGAAGTGGACAGTTTGCAGGACATGGCAAATTGGCAGAGCGTAATAGTTTGGGGTACCTTCGAAGAGTTACAAGGCGAAGAAGCCAAAACCGCCATGCAAAAACTCCTCAAACATTTTATGCCATTAATGACCAGCGAAAGCAGTCAGCCAACTCATGGTCTCGATCAGCTAAAGCAACTTGAAGCCCTTCATCTGAAAGCTATAGTTTATAGAATAAACATTGAAGAAAAAACAGGGCGATTTGAAAAACGGTGATTAAAAAATCTTAGTCGGCCATAGGCTCTTTCTCCGTCGGAAATATCAAAAAAGGCTGTGTCTTTTAATAAGATTTTCTCACAGCACTATTATAAAAACCTACTATATAACAAATTTTATTAGTTAGAAATTCAATCATTTACAAAATGCTAAATTGTCACCAAAATTCATCTGATGACTTCAAGTCATCTGATGAATAACCATATCACACGGTTTGCAAAACGTCAATTTGTTATCTATTTTGAGGTTCGGTTCGAAAATCGTGAGGACTTAGTAGAAAACCCAATCACACAAACCAACCAACCTTATTACCTTCTTTGACCATCATCGTTTTCTTGATACAATTTAATAAGCTAATAAGGTCAGGATTGTCCTATGTCATTCATTTCTACCTGTGGGCTTGGAGTCTATCCCGATGAAGTCGGGATTCCAATCCCTTGGCGCGCGTGCTACCTGGCAATCCTCTATCATTTTAATTATCGAATCCATTTACAGACGATTCACAAATCTAACTCCATCATCCCATTGATGATATCAATTCCCGCCTGTAGAGACGCAAAATTTTGCGTCTCTACAACCCGATCCCAATTTCATATCTCAATCATCTATCAATTCAATATAATATTCCTTATTATTATATATCGTTTTCATATTAAATTCTTTTCTTGATAACTTCAGTATATCCCATTCTGATTTTCTACCATTCCCAAATGGTCCTGTGCCAATTGGTCCATAAGCTTCGTAAATACTAAATTTCGTATTATCATTTAACCTCCAACGACATTGTAAATCATAACCTCCTGTATTTCTTTTAATACTTAATGCAGAAAAAGCATCAACATCATCAAAATAATAAAAAGAAAAATTAAGTCCTAAACTATCATTGATCAAATTTAATGAATCAACTCCATTAACTGT
>CAIWVT010000549.1 GCA_903916135.1 uncultured bacterium | reverse complement strand
GCCACTCACCCATCTCTCCTGGTAAGCTGAATTAATATTTATCCATAAGAAAAAAAGAACGGCATACAATTTTCCACTCATTTCAGAATGGGAGTGCAAAAGTATAAAAAAGTTTTATATTAGCAAGCTTTTTTTTTATTTAATTTTAAAAAAAAGATAAAAATCCTATACTATTTTCCCCGGATAGACCTTTAAAGCTTCTTCCAAACACTTCATCGCCATCTTTAAATCTTCTACTTTTAAGACATAACTGATACGAACTTCATTCTTTCCTAAACCACATGTAGCATAAAAACCGGTTGCAGGAGCTAACATAACCGTTTGATTGTTATATTCAAAACCTTCGAGCAACCATTGACAGAATTTATCTGAGTCATCAATGGGTAAGCGAGCCACGGCATAAAATGCGCCTTTTGGGTTCGGGCAAAAACATCCGGGCATTTTATTTATGGATTCCACAACAATATTTCTGCGCATTATGTATTCTGCCATCACTTTGTCGAAATAGGATTGAGGTGTGTCAATGGCAGCTTCGGAAAGAATTTGACCAAAAGTAGGAGGGCTTAGGCGTGCTTGAGCAAATTTCATAACAACATTATAGATTTCTTTGTTGCGGGTGATAAAGGTGCCAATTCTGGCTCCACAAGCACTGTAACGTTTAGAAACTGAATCCAACAAGATTATATTGTTGTCAATATCTTTCAAATTCATTACGGAGAAATGTTCTGCGCCATCGTAGCAAAACTCACGATATACTTCATCAGAGAAGAGATACAAATCATATTTCAATATTAATTGTCGCAATTCTTGCAGTTCAGCTTCAGAATATAAATAGCCTGTGGGATTGTTGGGATTACACACCATGATAGCTTTGGTTTTGGGTGTAATCAGTTTTTCAAATTCGCTGATAGGCGGCAAAGCAAATCCGTTTTCAATGTTAGAGATAACTGGTTTGACGACCACGCCTGCTGTGATGGCAAAGCCATTATAGTTGGCATAAAATGGTTCGGGAATGATAACTTCGTCGCCCGGGTTCATACACGCCATGAACGCAAACAATATGCCTTCTGAACCTCCACAGGTAACGATGATTTGATCTTCGGTAACATCAATGTTCCAATGTTTGTAGTATTCTACTAATTTTTTTCGATAGGAAAGTATCCCGGCTGAATGGCTATATTCCACCACTTTTATGTTGGAATGTTTCAACACATCCATAGCACCTTCAGGGGTTTCTATGTCGGGTTGACCGATGTTTAAATGATAGACTTTACGACCTTTACGCTTTGCTTCTTCAGCATACGGAACAAGTTTACGAATGGGAGAGGCTGGCATCGCCATGCCTTTTTCTGATATTTTTGGCATAAGTTTGAAATTATATGAATAAAAAAACCGGCATTTGAAATGCCGGTGCAAATATTCAACTTTTTATTGAATAAAAAAAATATATTTCGAAATAATTTTTAATTATTTTATTTCAGCGGCTACAACCTGCCCTTTTATGACTAAGGTAACCGTTGCATTTGTTGCATTTGAGATAACCGTAATGGTCTTATTGAAGGTACCTATATTATTGGTGTTATAGCCAATATTAATCGCTCCGTTTTGATTTGGCAGCACGGGTTCTTGGCTCCAAGTCGGTGTGGTGCAACCGCATGATTTTCTCACATCCGATAAAATCAATGGTTCATTGCCTGTGTTTTTGAAATTAAATACACAGGCACCATCTCCGCCTTGTGTAACTGTACCATAATCGTGCTCCAGATTGGTGAAGGTGATTTCAGGACCGTCGGGTTTTGGAGAGGCTGTTTGTGAGTTGGCTGTGAAAGCAGCAACGAGCAAGAGTGCAAAAATAATAGATAGTTTTTTCATGATAAAAAATTATTGAAGTTTAAATTAATATTAATTAGCGACAGGTGTGAACCCATTATTTATTTGTTTTTCGGGTAATATTTCGTTGGGCTTTTGGATGATGCTTCCTTTGATGCTCAAGGTTATATTGGCAACAGTGGCATTGGATGTAACATTAATTTGTTTGCTGATAGTTCCCAATCTTTTGGTGTCGTAGGTAACTTGAATTACGGCAGTCTGACCAGGGAACACTGGATCCTTGGGCCATTTGGGCACGGTGCATCCACACGAAGAAGTTACATTGGTGAGCAACAAAGGTGAGTCGCCTTCATTTTTAAATTGAAACTCACAACCACCATTAGCTCCTTGATAGATGGTGCCATAATCATAAACTACCGACTCAAATTTGATGACAGGTCCTTTTTCGGTTTGCGAAAAGGAAGTCAATGAGTAGATGCCTACACATAAAATAAGAGATATAATATACTTTTTCATAAGATGATGAATTTATCGAAATGCAAAATTACGCAGAAAAAACAAATAAATGAGATATAATCATTGCTTTTTCAAATATTGTGCCAAAAATAGTTTTTTGAGAAAATTATTTTCGGGAACCGAATGGATTTAGTTTTTCTTAGATGCATCAGGTTTTTTGCAACAAGCAGGCAGTTTGTCGTAAGCTGTTTGGTTTGCTTTGGTGTCGTCGGCATCGTAACCCAAATTGTTTAAGAGTAACCTGATTTTTTTATCATCGGTTTTGTTAGGGTTATAGACTACCGTCAGGATTTTCGTTGTTAAATCGAGGGTAGCATTCTTTATGCCCGTTTCGTAAGCAAAGGCGCCTTCAATTCTGTCTTTACACATGACGCATTGGGCGGAAGTTTGAATTTTTATTTCCAACTTTTCTTTTTGTGCGAATCCGCGAGTAGAAACCATCATACATAAGGCAACTATCAGCATTGTTAGAACTGCATTTTTTGTTTTCATGTTTTTTGACATTAGATTAAATTACGTTTAAGCATCAAGGGGTTCGATTTCGAAGCCGACAT
>CAIWVT010000548.1 GCA_903916135.1 uncultured bacterium | reverse complement strand
AGCGCACTGCGTCTGTACGGATGGCGGATATGGTAGAGACGTAGCGCGCTGCGTCTGTACGGATAGCGGATATGGTAGAGACGTAGCGCGCTGCGGCTGTACAGATGGCGGATGTGGTAGAGACGCAGCGCACTGCGTCTGTACGGATGGCGGATGTGGTAGAGACGTAGCGCACTGCGTCTGTACGGATGGCGGATATGGTAGAGACGCAGGGCGCTGCGTCTGTACGGATGGCGGATATGGTAGAGACGTAGCGCGCTGCGTCTGTACGGATGGCGGAATAGGGAAAATATGGGGAGGATGCAGGGAAATGTTGATTAAAAGTCGAGAAGATAGCCCGTTGGCATGCGCACAATGGATTGGAAAGGAAAGCCCTGTTCGGCAGAGGTTCCCACCTCTGTCGCCCCTATCCTTTTTGGCTACCACCTAAATCGAGTTAGTGAAGCCTTCACTTGGAGTGAAGGCTTCACTTGGTTACAGTAAAATTGAAAATAATAGCTACTTTATTGGCATTATACCAAATTTGGATGGGACTATAATATAGTATGTGCTTGTATAATCACTTGTGCTTTTCATTGCACTCCTTTCACCAGGAGGCGAGGTTCCATCATATCCAAGATAGCATATTTCACGCCTTCTCTGCCGATGCCTGAGTCTTTCACGCCGCCATAAGGGGTATGGTCCATGCGAAAAGTGGGCACGTCGTTGATCATCACGCCACCCACTTCGAGTTCGTTGAAGGCATAGTCCATTTCGATGATGCTGTCGGTGAACACTCCTGCTTGCAAGCCGAATTGGCTGTTGTTAAGTTCTTCCACAGCCTGTGTGAAGTCCGTATAAGGCTCGATGACGACCACCGGACCGAATATCTCACAGGAGTTTACTTTCATGTTGTGATGCGTAGCCGTCATAACGGTGGGTTGAAAAAAGGCATCCGTGCGTGTGCCTCCGCACAGCAGTTTCGCGCCCTGATCCACGGCTTCCTGCACCCAAGATTCCACACGGCGGGCATTGTTTTCATCAATCATGGCAGAAATATCGGTGTCGAGAGCATCGGCAGCTCCTTGTTTCAACAGTTGGGTGCGAACAACAAATCGTTCTACGAAATTCTGAAAGATACTTTCTTGTACATAGATGCGTTGGGTGTGGATGCAGACCTGTCCCGCATAAGCAAAGGCTCCGGCGACGCACTTTTCGATAGCATTCTCTTGGTTTGCCGAGGGGGTGATGATTACTCCGGCATTTCCGCCCAACTCTAATACTACTTTTTTCTTGCCTGCGGCAGATTTCATCGCCCACCCTACTTCGGGCGAACCCGTAAAAGTAAGCAGTTTGAAGCGTGGGTCGGTTACTAAAAGATTGCCGGTGGTTCTATCCATTGGCAGGATGGAAACAGCGCCTTTCGGCAGGGATGTTTGGTCAATGATACGCGCCAAGACTAAGGTGGAAAGCGGCGTGGAGGTAGAAGGTTTCAGAATGATGGGGCATCCTGCCGCAATGGCGGGAGCGATTTTATGTACCGCTAAATTCAAAGGGAAATTGAAAGGCGAAATGCCCGCCACCAAACCAATGGGAAAATATTTCACCAAAGCTTCCTTGCCGGCGCCTGCTGGAGTCCAATCCACACTGAGATATTCCATAGGCAAACGTTTGGCTTCTTCCGCTGCCACAATGAAGGTCTGTATCGCCCTATCCACCTCGCCCAAGGCAAGCCTCATGGGTTTGCAGGCTTCAAGACTCAACACCTTGGCGAGAGGTTCGCGCTCCGTTTTGAGCAGTTGGGCAATGTGCATCAATATCTCATATCGCTGAAAAGATGGCAGGTGCGCCATGGTGCGTTCCACACGCAAAGCGGCTTCAATTGCCAGCTCCAAATGCTCCTGTGAAGCCAAAAAAACCTCAGCAAAGTCAAGATTCGTATAGGAATTCTTGATGGTGATGCTGGGTTGGGAGCTTGTGAAATCTCCCGCAAGATAGAATTGAAATGTTTCCATGAGATGTATATTAAAAGGTTTTCAAAATTACAAAAATGATGCTTATGCGTGAAACAATTGTGAGAGCACATCCAAAGATTTTATTTCACCGAAGCCGATTAGATGGAGTTGATAATACAGAATGATGATTTCCAAGATGCGTTTGCGCTTCGCAGATGATAGTTCAAGCGTGTGCGAATCTTCCATATTGATTCGGATGAGCACATCAAGAAGCTCGGATTCTTGTTGATTCACATAGAAATCATCCTCTGAAATATTCATACTGAATACACCTTCGCGTAGCAAAAAGTAAGGCTTTTCGGGACTAAAATTTCCTAGCGGGAAGAAGCCCAAATAGTGTGTCAAATGAAGCGCAAAGACTATGTGTGCATTGAACACTTGTTCGTTTGACTCATCAATATAGACCACGCTGCCGGCTAAGAATGTGAAGAAATCGGGATTCGTCTCTTCCTCGCGGATAGAACGATAAATGAGTTCATTCAAAAATAGCACTATTGAACTTTTGATTACATCGAAAGGAATTGATTGGAAATGATGCCACGAATTGATTTCTTTGGGGATGATGAGTCCCTCGCCGGGTTTATTAATAAACACCACCTCAATAAGGCTCAAGGGCTGGAAAAGATTTGGGCTGTTGCGAGCATGTTTCTTGCGGACGCCGCGCACCAAAAAGGATTTCAACCCGAACTGTTCGGTATATAATTTAACTACAAGACTGGTTTCGGAAAATTTTACCGTTTTCAGGACTATTGCGCGGGTTTTGCACAGCATTGCAGCATCAATTTATCACCATGATTTTAGTTACGAGTTTATCCTTGCCATCTTCGCTGCTACAGAAAACAAAATAGACACCTGTTTGGGCTTTTTGACCACTAAAGTTCTTCCCATTCCAAACTGCTTGTCCGCCTTCTGATTTCGTTTCATAAATCAAAGTTCCCGACACATCGGTAATCTTCACATTGGCATCTCTCACCAAACCTTTAATGCCGATGGTGCCTGTGAAACCTTCACGCACTGGATTCGGATAGGCATACACATTGCTAATGGTTTCGCCTCCTGTGGTGGCATAATTTTTATAAGAAATGATGCCATTGGCTGTGCCGAAAAACACTTCGCCTGTTTTACCATCAATGACGATATCGGTGATGGTGTTGGATAATAAAGGACTATTTTCAGCCGTAAAGTGGAGTATCTCCTTTTGTCCGTCATCGCTCATCAAAAACACGCCCGCCTTCTCTGTGCCGAACCATTTTTTATTCGCACCATCCACAGCAATCGCTGTAACAGATTCAAACTCGAGCAAATGCTGGGCAGTGCTGTCTTGAAGAATAGTAATGACTTGAGAATCGTAATTACCCCCTTGAGTAACGTTCTCAGGATTGTAAAACACAGCGACGCCTTTGTCGGTGCCTACCCATATTTTTCCATCCAAATCTTCGGCTATGCTTAGCACCGCACCGCTGGGTAAAGCACCATTGCCAATGCTGGTGTTCAACACACGTATGATATCATCGGAATGATTTTCGAGCGTTCCATTCTCGGAAAAAACAAGCAATCCACCAACACTGGTCAGCAGCACCCATTTTTGTCCACTCTTATCAACGATTATTTTAGATGCTCTGGCTTGGTTCAAATAAGGTGCCATGGAAAAAGATTCCCAAGTTCCATTTGGTTTTAACACCTTCAGCAAGGAATTACAAGCCTCGTTCACCACCCACAAATTATTATCGGCATCGAACGCTAAACCACCAATTCCAAGCCAATGATAAAAACTGTAAGGCTCTTCTAAGGCAGAGTTGTTGCGGTCAAATACATTGGTGATGGTGCCGCTACGCATCTCAACCAACCCGCACAGAAAGGAAGCTGCAAAAACATGATTATAATCGGAAGGATCAATAGCACAATACAGCATATCTCGCAAACTATCGAAGGCAGGGTTTTGATTTTTCAATATAAACCATTCGTTACCAATAAAAGAATATACACCGTTTGTATTCCATGTGTTGTTCCATGCAGAGGTTACTCCGCCAGGCGCAACATACAAATCGGAGCCGGCAATTGCCATTGAAAACACTTCGGAGGTGGCAGGTCCGTCGGGAGCTATCATCTCACTCGACCAATCTTTAAAACGTACCAAACCTGAATATCTGTCGGCTATCCAATAATTACCTTCGGCGTCCATCACAGCGCAATTGGGATTTGGGGTGCCAGGGTTGTAACTCCACACAACATCCTTTATGGATAAGGAAGGAGTATAAGAAATAACACTGTTGTTATTACATATCAATAGATAATTTTGGGCAACACGCATGTTAAAAACATCGTCATTTCGAGTGGAATCAAAAATCGCCCAGTTTGTTCCGTCGAACCTATAAAGGGTGTCTTGGTTATAATTGGCGATGGAAAGGTTTGTGAAGATATTATTTTGAAAAGCAATAATGGAGTTATAGGTAGCATCGGGATGAGGAATCGCGACATCCTTGGTCCAATTAGCGTAATTGGCTAAATTTGCATTGGTGTTATTGGCTTTGTAGATTCCTTTTTCGGTAGCGGCATAAAAGGTGGTTCCTGAACATGCGAAGTCCAATACATTGATGGCATCGCCATTGGGACCAATATAATAGGTATCTTTGATTTCATTTTTCACCATATCGAGTACCACTATGCCAAACCCACATGAAAGATAAGCATAATTGCCGTAAAAGGTGATATTGTTGATGGTCTTATTGCCGTATATTGGTTTGCGTTTAATATCCGAAATATTGATAACGGTACCATTAGAAACGATGTCGATGTTGGCATTGGTGTAAGCAATAACTAAGGCGCCAAACTGCTGACTGTAGCGGATTGTATTGATATTGACATCCGAAAGTCCGCTTACTTTCGATTGTTTGTTCACAGAGTTATCATCCTTATCGTAATAGAAAATACTGTAAGGGGTAGCGCAATAAATCCTCGGACCGGCTATGTCAACGGCAATACATTTCTTATAAGGTAAATGTTCACGCCATTCGCCTATGCCGATGTCTTGAGCCATGGCAATATGAAGAAGCAAGATGCTGATTAAAAAACTATATATCTTTTTTTGCATGTGAAGAAGTTATAAAATAGTAATAACTAAAATCACATCAAAATATTGTTTTTATTATAGTGTGGCAACAAATTCTTTTGCTTTAAGAAATGCCTTATCCAATCCTGCAGGATTCTTGCCCCCTGCAGTAGCATAAAAGTTCTGTCCGCCACCGCCACCTTGTATCTCTTTTGAAAGTTCACGAATAATAACAGAAGCATTTAGGTTTTTGGCAGCTACCAATGAATCGGAAAGCATCACAGTGAGCAAAGCTTTGCCTTCACTCTCGGCACCAAGCACTAAAAACATGTTTTCGGCTTCATGCTTCATGGCATAAGCTAAATCCTTTATACCGTTAGCATCAAGCTCAACTTTTTCGGCGATAAAGCTAACGCCGTTTATATTGATGATTTTTGCTTTCAAGACATCTTTGTAACCAACAGCTTTTTCCTTTTGAAACTCTTCAACTTGTTTTTTAATCATGGCATTTTGATCCATCAAACTTTGAACAACGTCGGGTAATTCTGTATAGGATTTCTTTAATATGGCTTTGATTTGCTCCAAAGGTTCCACATATTGTTGGAGCATATAGTTAAAGGCTGTTTCGCCCGTAATAGCTTCTATACGTCGAACGCCCGCAGCAACGGCAGTCTCTTCTACGATGAGAAACAATCCAATCTGCGCGGTAGATTTCACATGGGTGCCACCGCATAACTCCTGAGAATAGTTATCGCCTATGGTTACCACGCGAACATGATCACCATACTTTTCGCCAAATAACGCTATGGCACCTTTCTTTTGGGCATTCTCCATGGAATCTATTTCTGTTCCAACAGATAAGTTTTCGGAGATTTTATAGAAAATAAGTTTCTCAATCTTTTTGAGTTCATCAGAAGTAACGCCTGTGAAATGCGAAAAGTCGAAACGCAGACGTTCGTCGTTCACATAGGAACCTTTTTGCTCCACATGACTTCCCACAATTTGTTTTAAAGCGGTATGCAAAAGGTGTGTGGCGGTGTGGTTATTTTGAATCAGTTTGCGCTTCTTCGTATCTATGGTTGCCTTGCCAACTGTTGTCAGGTTTTTAGGGATAGCGTTGGTCAGATGAATGATTAAGTTGTTTTCTTTCTTGGTATCCACAACCGCAATCTTATCATCACCAAATTCAAAGAATCCTTTGTCGCCTGTTTGTCCACCCGATTCGGCATAAAAAGGTGTTTTATCCAACACAATTTGAAATTGCTCTTTATCTTTAATCTTTACTTTTCGATATTTTATAATGGAGGCATCGCAGGTAGTCTCGGTGTAACCAACAAATTCAGTTTCCTTGTTGGTATTTTGAATAACTACCCAATCCTCTTTATCCACCACTGCTGCTTGGCGAGAACGGGTTTTCTGTTCTTCCATACATTTGGTGAATTCGGGCATGTCAACATCCCAGCCCTTTTCTTTCGCCATCAGTTGGGTTAAATCAATAGGAAAACCATAGGTGTCGAACAACTCAAAGGCAAATTGACCTCCAATTATTTTAGTTGAAGAGCCCGCTGCAATATATTTCTCAAACTTATTTATGCCAACTTCTAAGGTACGCAGAAATGCATTTTCCTCTTCCGTAATAACTTTTATAATCAAATCTTGTTGGGAAACAAGTTCCAGAAAGGTATGTCCCATTTGTTTTGCCAGCAAAGCCGCCAAACTGCCAATACATGCTGTTTTGAAACCCAAGAACGTGTAACCATAACGAACGGCTCTGCGCAGAATGCGTCGGATGACATACCCTGCTTTATTATTTGAAGGAAGCTGTCCGTCGGCAATGGCAAAGGCAATAGCACGCAAATGGTCGGCGATGACACGCATGGCAATATCTTTCTTTTCATTTTCACCATAACGACAACCTGCCATAACCGCTAAAGTTTGCAATAAGGGCTGAAACACATCCGTGTCGTAATTGGATTTCACCTGTTGCATCACCATGCAAAGACGCTCGAAACCCATGCCTGTATCTATATGCTTAGCCGGTAGAGGCTCCAAGCTGCCATCCGATTTGCGATTGAATTCAATGAACACTAAATTCCATATTTCAATCACCAAAGGGTTGCTTTGGTTGACGAGGGTAGCACCCGGAATCAGTTTTTTCTCTTCATCAGGTCTGATATCCACATGAATTTCCGAACAAGGACCACAGGGACCTGTGTCGCCCATCTCCCAAAAGTTATCTTTCTTCGAACCTAATAAGATTCTTTCTTCGGGAATTATCTTTTTCCAAAAGTCATAAGCCTCATTGTCTTTCGACATGCCATCGGTGGCATCGCCTGCAAAGACTGTTACATATAAACATTCGGGATTGATTTTATACACTTCCGTCAGTAGCTCCCAAGCCCATTCGATGGCTTCTTTCTTGAAATAATCGCCAAAAGACCAATTGCCAAGCATCTCAAACATGGTGTGATGGTAAGTGTCATGACCGACTTCCTCTAAATCATTATGCTTACCTGAAACGCGCAAACATTTTTGGGTATCGGCAATGCGTGTATGTTTGGCGGGCGAATTCCCCAGAAATATATCTTTAAATTGGTTCATACCGGCATTGGTAAACATCAATGTGGGGTCGTTCTTAATGACCATAGGTGCCGATGGAACAATTTTATGTTGTTTTGATTCGAAAAAATCAAGGAAAGTTTTTCTAATTGCGATTGAATTCATGGTTTTTGGTTGCTGTTTTTGGTATAAATGATTTGTATTTTTTTTATTGCTATTCTCGGTTTTTTTATCGTTGGTTATGGTGATTTCGCTTGTCACTATTTATTTATCTAAAATAAAATTGATGCAAATTTAGTTTTTTTTCTTAGCTTTGCATTTCATTTTAGAAACTTTAATAGTAATAATTTTTGTATTGCTTCGTTACTGATTGAAAATAAGACTATGGGAAAAGCTCGTTATCACTTCAACACTAAGACACTTTCGTTCGAAGAATTGAAGACTTCTGTAAAATCTAAGGCTGTAAAATTTATTTCTTTTTTTACTTCAGGCATGGTTTTGTCCGCTGCCATCATGTTGGTTGTTTATAGTTTTTTAGATTCCCCCAAAGAAAAAGCATTGAAACGTGAAAATGCTAAACTGCAATTAGAATATGCTATGTTGAACGACCACATGAATCAAGTTTCTGCTATTTTGACAAATTTGCAGAACCGCGACGACAATATTTATCGTACTATTTTTGAAGCAGAACCCATTTCGAGCGACATCCGTAAGGCGGGTTATGGCGGTGTGGAACGTTACAAAGAATTGCAAGGTTATGACAATTCAACACTGATGGAAAACACGGCTCGGAAATTGGATATGATTTCGCATCAGGTGTATGTGCAATCCAAGTCCTTTGATGAGATTGTTAGTTTGGCTCGTAATAAAGAAAAAATGTTGTCGTGTATTCCTGCCATTCAGCCGGTGAAGAAAACGCAATGCGTCATTGTTTCGGGTTTTGGTTATCGGGTTCATCCTATCTATAAAACCTTGCGGATGCACACAGGTATTGACTTCGCGGCAAAGACCGGCACACCAATTTATGCCACCGGCGATGGTGTGGTGATTGACCCTAAGGGTAGCGAAAGTGGTTATGGCAATGTGATTGTGATTAATCATGGCTACGGTTATGAATCCCTTTACGGACACATGAGTCGTATCGTGGCGAAGATAGGCGACGTGGTGAAACGTGGTCAATTGATTGGATATGTTGGTAGCACGGGTTTGTCGGTTGCCCCTCATTGCCATTATGAAATTATAAAGAACGGCAAAAAGATTGATCCGATAAATTTCTTCTACAACGATTTGACTCCCGCCGAGTATGAAAAAGTTATTGAACAAGCATCGCGTCAGTCGCAATCGCTTTCATAAAAATAAATTTATGTTCCTTTTAGGGCTGCCCAAATAAGCAGCCCTATTTTTTTATCAGGTATGAAATCCAAATCCATTTTATTTTTGACCATTTT
>CAIWVT010000547.1 GCA_903916135.1 uncultured bacterium | reverse complement strand
TGTGTTTGTATCATATTCGATGCAAAGATAAACTATTTGATAGACATAATGCAAATATTACATAAACTATTTTTCATAAAAAACGTTAACGCACTTTTCAACCACTTATAAATAACTGTTTATATGCCATTTAACCTTGAAAGTAAAATAAAACATTTTTTGGTAATCAATAAAATGACAATTCGAGATTTATCAAACAAAATTGATATGTCGGATGCTAATATTTATAAATGTTTTAAAAGAAATTCGATAGAAGTAAGGCATCTAATAAAAATTAGTGAGCTATATGATATTAGTATGAACTATTGGTTTTCTGATGATGATATAGATATTAAACCAAAGGTGGAAGTTAATGAATCGAACGCGGACCTCACCCGTCAGGAACTTGAGTTCCTTAAAAAAGAAATAGAACTGAAAGATGAAATCATTGCCTTGCTGAAAAACAAAAAGTAATCACACATTAACAATACATCAAAGAACAAATGACAAATTTGAAATCGGGTGCAAAAGTACAAATATTTGAATTAATAATGCAAATATATGGATTTTTATTTTTGTTAAATAATGTTAAAATACTATTTTATACTTGATAAACATATCTTTATGGACTTAATAAAATTAGGAGAGAAAATTAAATCTCTGGCTAAACAGAAGAATATCTCTCCTGAAATGCTTTCAGGTGCTGTTGGAATTGCAAGAACTACACTATATAATTACTATAATGGTTCTAATAAAATTGAGATTGATGTATTAGATAAAATGAGTGATTATTTAGGTGTTCATATAACCTATTGGTTTGATGACATGGAAGCACCACCAATAGGGAGCCACCCAAACATTGACCAAACTATTACAAATAATTTAAAACACAAAGTGGAGCTTCAGCAACAAGAAATTGAAGGGCTGAAACGAGAAATGAAAATGAAAGATAAAATAATTGAACTTTTGGAGGAAGGGAAAGGCAAAAAAAGGAATGTTTAATTCAATTTCTTTTTTGGGTAGTACTTTTCTTTTATAGATTTTTGTGCAGCGATTGTCATAAAACTATCATTTTACGAATTAAAAATATTTTGCAATTAATTTTTCGATTTTGTTTTCAGGCATACGCAGTTCTTTTTTCAATTCGATTAAAACTTTTTCTTTATCCGAATTAACTTTTTTTGTGTCTATTACACCGTTTTCATAATATCTTTGTGCTTGCACTATTTTCAATACCTTTTCCATTAATCTGGTTTTTTTCATGTAATCAGATACCAACCAATAGGACCATAAAGCAACTAATAGAATTAGTCCTATTATTATACATATTATTGATGATTTTTCCATTTCAATATTAATTACTGTTATTTGTTTTATGAAACTTCTTGCAATTTCTTCAATGATTACACCTATTATTGACAGTGAGATTCTTATTATTATTTTCATTACTTTGATTAATTTGAGGCGATTTTATAAATGGAATCTGCATAATCTCCGGTGGAGCCATGCTGATTTGGTTTTGGTCAACGACATAGTTTTTGATGTCGGGCACTTCTATTGGTAATTTTTTCAGTAGGTTCATAATATAAATGTATTACTTCTTTTCATTTTTATTCTTTGCGCCGCTTAAAGAATCAGTAGGTTTGATTTTTTTAATAATATTATAGGCTTCTTCAAAGCCTGCTTGAATAACTTTTACATTTGTTACACCATCATAGTAACCTGCCAAATGTAATACCTTATATACATTAGAAAAATAGTTAAGCATTTTTTTATCAAGTTTTGAAACGCTTTCTTGGTAAAACTCTACGCTTTTGCGTCCGCGTGGCGCTTTCACATCTTTGATAAGGAAATAACCGTCTAAAGCTATCAAAACTCCACTGTATGCAATTCCACACGCGAATTTCACATACTTGTCATCTTGATAATAATTGTCGTGCTTGTTTGCTTTTATCAAAGTTCCCTTAGCATTATCCATATAGCGGATTGCTTCGGTGTAGTATTTTTCTCTTATTGAATTTTGGGCTGTAGTTGTCATGATTTTTTTATTATCTGAAATTATTTTGCAAAATTACAATAATAAATAATATCTTTGCATAAATTTTATTAATAAAAAAATCTAAAGAGATGAAAATATTAATTATTAGAGTAATTGCAGGGATGCTATTAATTGGCATTTTTGCGTTTAAAGTGGCAAACTACGAACCAACAAAGGCAACTGCAAATACTGAGCTAATTCAGGGAATGTACCTTTTTATTAAATCAAAGCCAGTGATGGAATATGATTATGTAGGTACTTGTAAAACTGTCACATTTGGTTCTAAAGCCAGTGAGGCTATCAATTGCATGATTAAAAAAGTAAAAAAGGATTTTCCTGACGCTAATGGTATCATCTTCACAGATGATGATTTATGGAAGGCAGATGCAATAAAATTGAAGTAAATTTATTTTATCTTTGCACAAAATTTAATGAAAGCATTCTCAATTTTTGGCATATTCTTTAGCTTAATAGGCATTACAGTAGGTGTATTATTTATAATGTCTGCTTTTAACGCACTTGATTTAGAAGGAATATATGAAATGTATAAAGGCGACTTGATGGCTATTTTATTTATAATAGGTTTTGCAGTTTTATCTGTAAATATATTCTTCCTTACATTTTCAATTACCGTTTTAGTAAGAAGTTTTAGAAGAAAGATAAGTAACTAAGCTGTCAAAAAAATGCTATTAATTTATTGTTTATTTTTCTATTGTTTCCCTTTTTTTATTACTTCTAATTACATTTATTTGTTTTTCAGCATTTTAAACACTCTAATTTAGTCCCGTCCAGACCGCAGAAAAGGAAGCTATTAGCTTCCTTTTTTTGTTTTATTTGATTCACAATTCTCTTCCAAATACTATGCATTCGCCTTTAATATTTCATTGCTTGCTTCCTACCCATGAGTTACATTATTCATATTAAAGTATGATTTAGATAATCTTTTACCATTGAAATTTCAGTTTTTCGAAATCAAAATGCAGTTACTTGCGCATTCGGAAGAATAATAACAATCGAACAATTCAAAAGATAGTCAAAAGCCATCAGTTATTTGCCATGATTTATGATAAATAATACCATTATGTTCAATATTTTAATCCAACCTCAGTCTTGTATAATGCCATTTCGGTATTAACCAATAATCCCATCCACACTACATAATTTCCCAAAACTACTTACTTCCAGAAATCTTCACACTCAGTTTTAAAGCAACGTTCTTCAATGGATTATCGAACGCATAATAGCCATAGCGATAAAATCCGCCCAAGCCAACCTTCAGATAAGCCAGATTGAAGAGTTTGAGGCGCACCAGATTGTCTAATATCAAGCCCGATTCAAAATACCAATTATTGGGAACCTTGAAATCAATACCCGTGTGCGCTTCTGCCTTGTTGAGCGTACCATAAAGTGCCCCTTGACATAGGCTCAACTCCGGTTTGAAGCTGCCAATGTGAAAAAGATTGCTGCCGAAATTGTGAGAGGCAAACAGCATCACAAAACGGTCGTAGAGAAACTCATCCACACGCATCGTTTGAAACGAATTGCGGAAATAAAACGTGAAACTAGTGCTGAACGAACCCTTACCTTTGAATAATTTAGCGTAAGGAACGCTGCCCAACACAAAACCTGCTTCGCCAAAAAGACTCGTTTTTCCAACATGCTTAATCAGGAAACTTTTCTCGATACCACATTCCACCTTGTCGTACAGATAGTCTCCGCCCAACACATTTTTGAAGCCATGTATATAGGAAAGATACACCACAGGATAATTGGTTCCCATTGTAAATCGCTGGTTGAATGCGTCTATAAGTTTTTCTCTATAAGCATAACGCAAACCAAGTTTCACTTCCGTGAAATGAAAGACACTGTTGCTATCAATCCCCATAGGTAAATAATAATAGGAATACTCGGGCGTGTGAATCTCGCTGCTGCCCGACAGCGATACTTGCAAATAGCGAAACGTGCGGAATCGAAGTTGGGCAGAATACTTCTCCACACGGTCAATTTTGTCCACCAAATAATCGGTCCAATAGCTGGAGTTGCTATAACGATAGAGGTTCGTTGTGCCCGGGCTTTCCAAGTCCTTAAAATAACTGAATCCCAATTTCACTTCATGTTTTTTCGACAAAGTGAAGTCTAAATTGCCGCCATATTTCCACTGCTTGTCCCAAAATCCATAACCAAAATATCCGCCAAGAGAAGCCCATCTCAAAACCTTCTCGTTGGTGCGAGCACCCAATCCAACACGTATGCCTTCTATATTATTATATTGAAATATATATTCCAAACCTAAGTCGAACACGCTTAGCGGAAAATAGCCATCCAAAATCTTTTCTGCAGCTTTAGAAATATAATCAAAATTAGTTTTCTTTCCCAAGGAATCCATCTTTTGATAGGTCTTAATTTCCTTCACAGAGAGCGTATCCTTCCTATGCAGTTTCCAATAGGTGGAATCATGATTGCCTGCACCGTCGTGAAAAATGACATTACTGGGACCAAAGTCGCTATTTTTAATCGCGGCATCAAAGTCAATATCGCTGATGTAGCTTCGCCCATGCAACACCATGCCCACTTTTTCGGAAGGATAGTTCGGAAGCAACCAATCATAATTCAGTTGTATGGGAAACCAATGGCGATTGTTGGTGAAAGCATAAAGTTGCTGAATTTTGATAGACCATAAACCTGCCTCGGCAGGTTCTGCAATCACACTTTGAATGGCATATTGATTGGAATTGATATACAATACGCCTTTCAATCCATTGAAATTCTTTCCCTTTTCGGGATTAAACGAAATTACAAAAATGCTGTCGTTGTTATAATAAATGGTATCTTCAAGGTGATAATAATATCTGCCGATGCTTCCATTAGCGATGGGATTCAGATAATCTTTCACGTCGGTGATGGTCAAAGAAATGAAATCTTTATAAAAAGAAAACGGCTGAATGTCTGTAGCCAACGAACTGAAGTTGGGATCGGAAAAACCAGAAACGCGCGAACCCAAAACGCTTTCCTGACTCTTGCCGTGCAGATAAATTCGCTCGGTATTCGATTCCATCATGATGATATATTGCTGTTCCGATATGCGACTCAAGCGTAGAAAAGTGCTGTCGTCTTTCACCTTCGATTCGGGGTCGGAGCTGATGGCGTACTTGGATTTGTCGAGATAATATTCTGCTGAAAGTTTGTTATAGGATTTATATTTGAAGGCAGGAATCTTTTCCGGATCGTTCAACTCACGATTGGCAATCACTTTTCGGATGATGCGATGCGCGGGATTCTCCACAGGAAAAATATCAACGCCTTTAAGTTCAATTTCCTTGCGCAACAAAGTAATCAATAGCTTCCGTGATTCGTTTTCAACCTTTATAGTTCGTGATTGATAGCCGACATACGACAAGCGCAACTGATGGATTTGGTTAATAGACTTGAGTGTGAAATTTCCGTCAATATCGGTAGTGATTCCGTTGATACCACTGTTGATGGTGATATTCACGAAAGCCAAGGGAGTTCCCGTAACGGAGTCGAGCACCTTCCCGCTGACGCTGTGTTGCGAAAACGAACTGAAGGCATAACCAATCAAAAACAAGGCAAAAAAGGAAATTCTATATTTCATGCTGCAAAGTAAGAAAAAAAAACTCAAACTGAATACTAATAACGTAATATTCTTTACAAATCGCATACGCGTAGTTAATTTAGTCAAGATTATTTTTCCAAGATAGCTCTTATCATTGCAATGTTGATTTTGAAAAAATCATGGTATATGCTCTATAGTTTTCCCTGCCTGCCTCTCCAAATACAATTCCGCCCTGCTCGAAACAATTTTAATCTCAATAAAACTTCCGATGGCGGCTACGAAAACCTCTCAGGAACAATCAATCGCTACGAAAACTACCGCACCATAAATGCCCTGTTAAATCCTAAGCGCGAAATCAATTTGGTAAAAAAAACTTACTGGATTTTTGACTTAAACTCCCCGACACTCCCCGTCACTTTATGTACTGGACAGGTTCGTGTGCTGGACAGGAAAATCGAAAATAACAGATTTTCTATCGGAATTATATCAGATTGGGTTTCGATTAAAATATTACATGTAATGGCATAACTTTTATACAGTGCGAAGTTACAAACTTCGCACATCTGAGAGCGAACCGTATCGAAAATTACGTATTGTATTGTCCCTCCTATTTTAAGTAAATCAGATTTTTTGCATTTAGATTGACATGACATCAAGGGTACATCTGAATTTTAGATTTCTTTATGAATCTTTATAGACGGTAGATATTTTTTTTTAAATTTATTTCGACCAAGCATCATCAAATAATATAAAAATAAATTTATCTATCATCCTATACTAAACAAGTATGAACTTTATTTATTTTTCAATGCTTTGTTATTCAACAAGTATCTGCTTTTTTTATTTTTTCTATATTTGTTACTGAACAAATGCCATCTTTTTTAATTTCTCTGCTATTTGTTACTGAACAAATACTAACTATTTTAATTTTTCTG